>NZ_JAKNRV010000109.1:0-14679 GCF_023072625.1 Pseudomonas emilianonis | reverse complement strand
ATCTGCTGGTTGCCATCCCGGGAATCCTGCAGGCGCTGGTTGGCCGCGAGGCCCGGCTTGACCAGGTCGCGATAGGTTTGCAGTGCCGTACTGGCTGGGGCCCCGCGCCACAGTTCGCGGTAGCTGACGCGACTGCCAGGCTGGACCACGCCGGTGGCGTCGAGGTCGGCCAGGTTGATCATCACCCTTGGCGTGAGGCTGTAGAAATTGCCAGCGCGGTCCGGCTCATAGGTCAGCACGCGCGTCAGGCGCAGGGGCTTCATGCCCACGTCGATGCTGTCACCCACTTTCAAGTCGAGTGCCGTGAGCAGCCGCGCCTCCACCCAGGCTTCGCCGGGTTTCGGGCCGCCGCCTGGGGTTTCGTCACCGAACGGCGCGGCTGCGCTTTTCAGTTCGCCGCGCAGCGGGTACTGCTCGTTGACCGCCTTGATGCTGGACAGCTGGATGCCGTTATCGGTGGCGATAACGCTGGAGAACTCGACGACGCGCGCGTGATCCAGGCCCAGTTCGGTCCCGGACCTGATTTGCTCGGGGCGTGCGGGTGAGCTGCCCTCGAGCACCAGGTCGGCGCCAAGAAACTCGGTGGCGCGCAACAGCATGGCGCCATTCAGGCGCGCGCCGAAGTAGCCGATGGCGGTGCTGGAGGCGACGGCCACCAGCAGGGCGAAGAACAACACGCGCAATTCGCCGGCGCGGGCATCGCGCAGCAATTGGCGCATGGCAAGGCTGAACAGGCGCAGCAGCGGCAAACGTGCCATCAAGGCTCCAGGGGCGCGACCATCAGGCCGGCTTCAAGGCGGATCAGGCGTCGGCAACGGTGGGCCAGGCGCTCATCGTGAGTGACCAGGACCAGTGTCGTGCCGCTTTCTTTATTCAGTTCAAACAGCAGGTCGCTGATGCGCTCGCCGGTATGGCTGTCGAGGTTGCCGGTGGGTTCATCGGCAAACAGCACGTCAGGTTCGGCGGCAAATGCGCGGGCGATCGCCACCCGTTGTTGCTCACCCCCGGAGAGTTGGCGTGGCGAGTGGGTCAGGCGTTGGCCCAGGCCGACCCGTTCGAGCAGGTGCCTGGCACGCTCGCGGGCGTCTTTGCGGCCGTCCAGCTCCAGCGGCAGCATGACGTTTTCCAGCGCGTTGAGGCTGTCGAGCAGTTGGAATGACTGGAAGACGAAGCCCACGTGTTCGGCGCGGATGCGTGCGCGCTGGTCTTCGTCGAGGGTGCTCAGGGCTTGCCCTGCGAGGGTGACTTCGCCACTGCTGGGCAGGTCGAGGCCGGCCAACAGGCCGAGGAGGGTGGATTTACCGGAACCGGAGGCACCGACGATAGCCAGGCTATCGCCCTTGTTCAGTTCCAGGCTCAGTTCGTGCAGGATAGTCAGTTCACCTTCCGCGCTGGGAACCACTTTGCTAAGGTTCCGCGCGGTGAGAATGCTTGCGCCCATGGAGAATCCGATGCGAATGTGGTTTTTGAGTGCTGGCCTGGCCTTGATGTGCATGGCCCAGAACGCAGCGGCGGGTACGGTCCTGATCGTTGGCGATAGTATCAGTGCCGGTTTCGGACTGGATACCAGCAAAGGGTGGGTAGCCTTGCTGGGACAACGGCTCAAGCACGAAGGTTTCGACGATGAAGTGGTCAACGCGTCCATCAGTGGCGACACCAGTGCCGGAGGCCTCGCGCGACTGCCGGCGGCGCTTGCAGAGCATAAGCCAGGCCTGGTGATTATCGAGCTGGGCGGCAATGACGGCCTGCGCGGACAGCCGCCGGCGCAATTGAAACAAAATCTTGCATCGATGATCGAGCAGTCCCAGGCGGCAGGCGCAAAGGTGCTGCTGCTGGGCATGCAGTTGCCGCCTAACTACGGTCCGAAATACACCACGGCGTTTGCCGGGGTCTACGCGGCGCTGGCCAAGGAGAAGAGCGTGCCGCTGGTGCCGTTTTTCCTCGAAGGCGTGGGCGGTCATCCCGAGCTGATGCAGGCCGATCAACTGCATCCGGCGGTCGGCGCCCAGGGCAAGTTGCTGGAAAATGTCTGGCCGACGCTAAAACCGCTGTTATGACGCTTTTCTACCGGCAGGCTTTCGGCTAAGGTGGCGCCCCCCCGATTTGGAGCCCTCGATGTCGCGTCCTGCCTGGTCCCTGTTTAATTACCAACTGATCGAGCCGGACGAACAGCTGGATCTGTTCGCCTGCCAGGAAGTCCGGGTGCATCTGGTCACGCGTCAATTGGAGCTGGGCGGCACGATCGATCGCACGCTCTGTGGCACGTTGTTGCCGGCTCAGCCACGCTGGTCGGCGGTGGACCGCTCGATCTTCCAGGACCAGCGCCTGTGCCCGCTGTGCCGTGCCATTCTGGAGTCGCAAAAGCGTGGCACGCCGCCGATCTGGCCGGAACTGCGCTTCGAGTTGTAAGGGGGGGCTACGAGCTTGCAGCTAGAAGCCCGCTTCACGTATACAATCGTTTTTTACCTACACGTTGTTCTGCGAAGGATTTTCCGGATGTTGTCGCGCCTTTCCGTCGTCACCTGCTGCCTGTCTCTTGCCGCCCTGTGCGCGGCGGGTTCCGCAGCAGCCTTGCAATTGCCCTTGCCGCCACCGGGTGAAGACATCGTTGGCCAGGTCCAGGTGATCAAGGCCAAGTACGAAGACACCTTTGCTGACCTGGGCACCACCTACGACCTGGGCTACTCGGAGATGGTCGCCGCCAACCCGGGCGTCGATGCCTGGTTGCCGGGCGCTGGCACCGAGATCGTTTTGCCGACGCGGTTTATCCTGCCGCCGGGCCCCCGCGAAGGCATCGTGATCAACCTTGCCGAGTACCGGCTCTACTATTTCCCCAAGGGCCAGAACGTGGTCTACACCTTTCCGCTGGGGATTGGTCGTGAGGGCTGGGGCTCGCCGGTCGCCCATACCAGCATTATCGCGAAAACGCCGAACCCGACCTGGACCCCGCCAGCCTCGATCAAGGCTGAGCATGCCGCTGAGGGCGACCCGTTGCCTAATGTCTTCCCCGCCGGCCCGGATAACCCTTTGGGACCGTTCAAGTTCACGTTGGGCACGCCGGGTTACCTGATCCACGGTTCCAACAAGAAGTTCGGCATCGGCACGCGTACCAGCCACGGCTGCTTCCGCATGTTCAACAATAACGTGCTGGAAATGGCCAGTATGGTGCCGGTGGGGACGTCGGTGCGCATCATCAACGATGCCTACAAGTTCGGTAACAGTGGTGGCAAGGTTTACCTGGAAGCGCACACGCCTCTGAACGATGACGGCACCCCCTCGGTGGTCGACAAGCACACCGCAGTGATCAACGCCCTGCTCAAGCGTGAAGACCTGGCCAATCATCTGCGGGTGAATTGGGATCAGGTGCGTGACGTAGTGGCTGCCGAAGATGGCCTGCCGACTGAAATCGGTGTGCCGGGCGCGGCGCCGATGGTGTCGAGTACGCCGATCGACCTGCTGCAGTAAGTCTGCGTGATCCAAAGCCCGCCTCGGCCTTGCGCCGCGGCGGGTTTTTTTATTGCCCGCTCCCTCAGGACTCGCGAAATTCAGGCAATAAAAAAGCCGATCCAAAAATGGATCGGCTTGATAACAATCCCGAAGGATTATTACTTCTTGCTAGCTTTTTCAAGCATGCGCAGAGCGCGCTCGTTAGCTTCGTCAGCAGTCTGTTGTGCTTTTTGAGCAGCAGCCAGAGCTTCATCAGCTTTACGGTAGGCTTCGTCTGCACGAGCCTGGGAGCGAGCTGCTGCGTCTTCAGTTGCAGTCAGACGAGCTTCGGTTTCTTTGGAGACGCTGCTGCAACCGGTAGCCAGAACTGCGGCCAGGGCGATAGCAGAGAATTTCAGAACGTTGTTCATCGTGTTCCCCTTCAAGGAATTTCAATTAGATAGCTATTATCTCAGAGTGAGCTAATAGCCGGCGTACATACTACTCATTACTTGTAGTAAGTAAACTGACCTAGCGCAAGAAGCAAAAAAAAATTCTGTGCCGAATCTATTTTAGCTAATCTTTTGGAGGATTGTATAAAAAGTGTTCGGTTTTTTGCAGTCTGCTGAAGATTGGACCCTGCCTGAAAGGGCCGGCCCGCATGTGTCAAGCCTTGTAAATAGATGAAAATCTATATATCTGGGCTAACACTTTTGTACAGGTTGACTTTGCCAAACCCTGCATCTTTTGCGCATGTAGAGGTGACTTTAACAGCGCCAGTTCGTCTCAAGCTTCAACTGCCGGCAATGTTCAGGCTTTCGGTCAGCGATTGATCGAGGCCCTTTCTATATCCGCCAGCGCCCCGGGAGGACGAGTGCGTCTTGAGCAATTTCAGGATTGCTGCCTACTATTCTCTACGTGCTGGTTGTGAGCGCTCAAGGTTTTCTCGTTGTCGAAACCGGCACGGGGTGGCGTAGATGTTCCTTCGCCGGAAAAACATCGGTAAGGTAGGGGTCAGAATCCAAGACCCGCGAGGAGTAGTGATGAGCGAGGCGTTGTCCATCCACCATGACCAGGCTGGTCATCAGTTCGAGACCAATGTGGACGGTCATCGTGCCTACCTGACGTATATGGACCTCGGGAAACAGACCTTGGACATCTATCGGACTTTCGTGCCCAACGCACTGCGAGGCCGTGGTATTGCGGCCGCATTGACCGAGGAAGCCTTGAAGTTTGCCGAAGAGTCCGGCTACACGGTGATCCCGTCATGCTCTTACGTCGAACGCTACATGGAGCGCCACCAGCGCCATGCCGCCAAGCTGTAAGGCGTGAACAGCAGCATGAAAAACGCCGGGCTTAGCCCGGCGTTTTTGTGTGCCCAGATCAGACTCAGGTTCGTTTGCGTAGGGGCAATACGTCCTTGAGCTTGGCGTGCATGCTGCGCAGGGTGGTCTCGGTGGTCGACCAGTCGATGCAGGCATCGGTGATGGACACGCCGTACTGCAAATCGGCCAGGTTTTTTGGAATCGCCTGGCAGCCCCAGTTCAGGTGGCTCTCGACCATCAGGCCGATGATCGACTGGTTGCCTTCAAGGATCTGGTTGGCGACGTTTTCCATCACCAGCGGCTGCAGAGCCGGGTCCTTGTTGGAGTTGGCGTGGCTGCAGTCGACCATGATGTTCGGCTTGATCTTGGCCTTGTTCAGCGCCTGTTCGCACAGCGCAACGCTGACGGAGTCATAGTTGGGCTTGCCGTTGCCGCCGCGCAATACCACGTGACCGTAGGCATTGCCCTTGGTGGTGACGATGGAAACGCCGCCTTCCTGGTTGATACCCAGGAAGCGATGAGGGCTGGAGACTGATTGCAGCGCGTTGATCGCCACGGTCAGGCCGCCGTCGGTGCCGTTCTTGAAGCCCACGGCCGAGGACAAGCCCGACGCCATTTCGCGGTGGGTCTGGGATTCGGTGGTGCGCGCGCCGATGGCCGACCAACTGATCAGGTCCTGCAGGTACTGCGGGGAGATCGGATCAAGGGCTTCGGTGGCGGTGGGCAAGCCCATTTCGGCCAGGTCCAGCAGCAACTTGCGACCGATGTGCAAGCCGTCCTGGATCTTGAACGAGTCGTCCAGGTACGGATCGTTGATCAGACCTTTCCAGCCCACGGTGGTGCGCGGCTTCTCGAAATAGACGCGCATGACCAGGTACAAGGTGTCGGACACTTCTTCGGCCAGCGCCTTGAGGCGCTCGGCGTATTCGTGGGCAGCCTTGAGGTCGTGGATCGAGCACGGCCCGATTACCACGAAGAGGCGGTGGTCGGTGCCGTCGAGAATGTCACGAATGACTTCGCGACCCTTGGTGACGGTCTGCAGTGCAGCGTCGCTCAGGGGGATTTCGCGCTTGAGCTGATCAGGCGTGATCAGGGTCTCGTTGGATTCGACGTTCAGGTCGTTGATCGGTAAATCAGCCATCGTGTTACTCGTCAGGGTCACGGGTGCCGGCCGCCAGCCATTCCCGTGCGGCGGAGCACAGCATGATTTGAATGCAGGGGGGAGGAACCTTAGCGCGTAATACCGGCCCGCGACAATGGGCAAGGCCCGCTTTAATCCAGCGCCGGCGCCACAAACGCCTCATGGGAGAACTCACCGGCGTGCCGCGCTACCCACTCGCGGGCCATGCTTTCGAACTGCTCGGGCGTCGACTCGGCGTCTTCGTGCTGGCGGCAGTAACGTTCTATCCGGCATGCTTGCTCACCCATGCGTGCGCCGAACAACGCATGTTCATCGGTGAACGAGATGCCGACACGATAGCCGTTTTCCACCTTGCGGCACCATGCCACATAGCCCGGATAGCGGGCCCCGGCGCCCAGGGATGGGATATGCAGATCAACCGCCGTACCCTTGCGCCAGGCACGCGGGCAATTGCAGGCGATGCCACCCAGGCCGATAGTGTGCAGGCGTTGGCGGGGAATGGGAGGGGAGGGACGTTGGATCAATAGGGCAGCGACATCATCAGGATGAGGTAAAAAACGACCCATGTACACGGACTCCGAGCACCGTCCAGTCGACGGCGGTGGCAGCAGTATAGTGAAGGAACAGGCATTGACCGACCTGGATATTGACCAGCAATTGCTGGGATTGCCAGGCATTTCGCTCGTGGTGTTCACCAGCGTGGGCTGTTCCAGTTGCCGTTGGGCGCATCAGCAACTACCGGGCTGGCATTTGCCGGTGGATCGGCTGTGCTGGGTGGATGCCGGGCACAACGGTGGTGCGGTGGAACGTTACCAGGTCTTTCATTTGCCGGCGTTGTTCGTGGTGTGCGAGGGTCAATTCCTTGGACAAATACAGACACGCCTTACGCCTTCCGACCTTACCAACGCTATTCATCAAGCGCTTACCCGTACTCCAGAGGATTTGCCATGACCGCATTGTCACCACGCATTGGCATTATCGGCACCGGCGCCATCGGTGGTTTCTACGGCCTGATGCTGGCGCGAGCCGGCTTCGATGTGCATTTCCTGCTGCGCAGCGAATACGCAGCGGTCAGTGAGCGCGGCCTGCGTCTCAACAGCAGCGTGTATGGCACCTTGCACCTGAACCCCGTGCAGGCCTACGCCCGCGCCGCCGACATGCCGCCGTGCGACTGGCTGCTGGTGGGGACCAAGTCCACGGGCAATGTCGACCTGGCCCCGACCATCGCCCAGGTGGCGGCGCCCGACGCCAAGGTGGTGTTGCTGCAAAATGGCCTCGACGTCGAAGACAGCCTGCGTGAACACCTGCCGGCGTCCCTGCATCTGCTCGGCGGGCTGTGCTATATCGGCGTACACCGTTCTGCCCCCGGCGTCGTCGAGCATCAGGCGTTGGGCCGGGTCAACCTGGGTTATCACAGCGGCACCGCCGCCAACGACGAAGCGCGCCAGAAGGCGATTGTCGAAGCGGGCGCCGCGTTGTTTCATCAGGCCGGCATCGAGTCCCAGGCGATGGCCAACGTACACCAGGCGCGCTGGCACAAGCTGGTGTGGAACGTGCCTTACAACGGTCTCTCCGTACTGTTGGGCTGCGGCACCACAGCGATGATGGCGGATGAGTCCAGCCGCGAACTGATCCAGGCGCTGATGGCCGAAGTGGTGAAGGGCGCCCACGCCTGTGGCCACGACATTGCGGCCAGCTATGCCGAGCAGATGTTTACCATGACCGAAACCATGGACGACTACCTGCCCAGCATGTACCACGACCATATCCATAAACGCCCGCTGGAACTGGCGGCGATCTACGCCCGCCCACTGGCCGCCGCCAAGGCCGCCGGCTGCGAGTTGCCGCGAATGCAGGCGTTGTATCAGGCCTTGAGTTTTATTGATCGGCATAACCGCTGATTTGGGGGGAACCACCATGGCAAAGGGATTGGGCGACAAGCTGGTACTGGCGATTTCATCGCGGGCGCTGTTTGATTTGAGTGACAGCCATAAGGTCTACCTGGCCCAGGGCGTGGAGGCCTACCGCAAATACCAGATCGAGCATGAAGAAGAAACGCTCGAGCCGGGCGATGCCTTCCCGCTGGTCAAGAAACTACTGAGCCTCAACGCCAGCCTGGGCCGGGCCCGGGTCGAGGTGGTGCTGGTGTCGCGCAACAGTGCTGACACGGGCCTGCGCGTGTTCAATTCGATCCAGCATTACGGCCTGGACATTTCCCGCGCCGCTTTCGTAGGAGGGCGTAGTCCATATCCTTATTTGGCGGCGTTTGGATGCCATCTGTTCCTTTCGACCCATGCTGAAGATGTGCGCAGTGCGCTCGATGCTGGGTTTGCTGCCGCGACGATTCTGTCAGGCGGCGCGCGCAGGGCATCGAGCGAGGAACTGCGGATCGCATTTGATGGCGATGCGGTGTTGTTTTCCGACGAGTCGGAGCGCGTTTATCAACTGGGTGGGCTGGAAGCGTTCCAGGCCAGCGAGCGCGAATCGGCACGCCAGCCGTTGCATGGCGGCCCCTTCAAGGGCTTCCTCGCGGCGCTTAACTTGTTGCAGCGTGAGTTCCCGGACGAGGCGTGCCCGATTCGCACCGCGCTGGTCACGGCGCGGTCGGCGCCGTCCCACGAGCGGGTGATTCGCACCTTGCGCGAGTGGGATATCCGCCTGGACGAGTCGTTGTTCCTCGGTGGCCTGGAAAAATCCGCGTTCCTGGAGGCGTTTGCCGCCGATGTTTTTTTCGATGACCAGGCCGGCCATTGCGAGAAAGCCCGGGAGGTGGTGGCCACCGGGCATGTGCCCCATGGCATCAGTAATGAGGTGAAGATTCAGACGTCGAGCTAAGTCAGTCGGATTCCCCGAGGCGCTGCTAAGCTCATTCAATCTCCGCCATCCTGGCTGTCCAGGAGGTTTTATGATCCGGTCGATGCTGTATGCCACGGACCTCGGTCTGTATGCGCCTTATGTGATGCAGCATGCGCTGGCGCTGGCGCGAACGTTCAAGGCTGAGCTGTCGGTGGTTCATGCGGTCGAACCCATGGGCCTGTTCGCCGAATCGGTGTTGCAGAGCTACCTTGATGAAAAGGCCCTGAACGAATGGCAGAGCCAGGGCCTGAGTACGGTGATGGCGACGATCGAGCAGCGGGTGCTCGACAGTTTTCGCGAGGAGCTGGGGGACGGCGCGCAAGACTTGCAACTGATCCACTCGGTGCGGGTGATCCAGGGTGACCCGTGCGAGGTGATTCTCGACCAACTGCGTAAACTTTCCGTGGATCTGTTGATCGTAGGCAGTCACAGCCACGCAACTGCCGCGGCCACCCCCCTCGGGCGCACCGCTGCACGGGTGTTGCAGCTGTCTCCGGTGCCGGTTTACCTGGTGCCGTCGTTACAACGTCAACGCAGTGATGACGTGTGAAGGGAAAGGATAGATAAAAAGTTCTAGATTTATCCGTCTAACCTTTAATATAGTTATATACCGTCGCTGATACCCGTGGCGTCTATCTGCTTTGAGGGACACATATGAAGCTTCAACAACTGCGCTACATCTGGGAAGTGGCGCACCACGATCTCAACGTTTCCGCTACCGCTCAAAGCCTCTACACCTCGCAACCGGGTATCAGCAAGCAGATCCGCCTGCTCGAAGACGAGCTGGGTGTCGAAGTGTTCGCCCGCAGCGGCAAGCACCTGACCCGCGTCACCCCGGCCGGTGAACGCATCATCACCACCGCCGGCGAGATCCTGCGCAAAGTCGAGAGCATCAAGCAGATCGCCCAGGAATTCTCCAACGAGAAGAAGGGCACCCTGTCGATCGCCACCACCCATACCCAGGCCCGTTATGCATTGCCGCCGGTGATCCGCGATTTCATCAAGCAATACCCGGATGTGGCCCTGCACATGCACCAGGGTTCGCCGATGCAGATCGCTGAAATGGCCGCCGACGGCACCGTCGACTTCGCAATTGCGACTGAGGCCCTGGAGTTGTTCGGCGACCTGGTGATGATGCCTTGCTATCGCTGGAACCGTTGTGTGGTGGTGCCGCAAGGTCACCCACTGGCCAAGCTGCCGAAGCTGACCCTGGAAGCCTTGGCGGAATACCCGATCGTGACTTATGTGTTCGGTTTTACCGGCCGCTCCAAGCTCGACGAAGCCTTCAGCCATCGTGGTCTCACGCCGAAAGTGGTGTTCACCGCAGCCGACGCCGACGTGATCAAGACTTACGTTCGCCTGGGCCTGGGCGTGGGGATCGTCGCCAAGATGGCGGTCGACACCCAGCTCGATAAAGACTTGGTCGTGCTCGACGCCAGCGAG
Organism: Pseudomonas emilianonis; assembly: GCF_023072625.1. Lineage (NCBI taxonomy): Bacteria > Pseudomonadati > Pseudomonadota > Gammaproteobacteria > Pseudomonadales > Pseudomonadaceae > Pseudomonas > Pseudomonas emilianonis. Next base: position 4,488 of record NZ_JAKNRV010000109.1, on the reverse strand, counting down.
TTGTTCGAGTCCAGTGTGACCAAGATCGGTTTCCGTCGCGGCACGTTCCTGCGTGGTTTCATGTGCGACTTCATCGAGAAATTCGCCCCGCACCTGACGCGCGAAGTCATGGCCAAGGCGATTCAGTGCCACAACAAGCAGGAACTGGAAGAGTTGTTCGACGGCGTAGAACTGCCCGTCCACTGAGTGGTTTATTTGGCCTCGGTAACCGTAAAGTGTTGCCGGGCGCCCGCCACTAGAATCTCCACCTCATCACCGTCGAACTTGCCCAGCAGGCTGTTGCCCAGGGGCGAGCGCGGGGTGATGACGGTGACCGGTTGCCCCACCACCTCCACTTTCAAGCCCGCAGCATCCGGCGCTAGGAACAACCATTGCTGGCGACCGTTTTCGTCTTCCAGGCCCAATAGCGCGCCGACTTCTATCCCCCGCTGGTCATCGTATGCACGCAACTGCAGGTTCTGGCACAGCGTCAGCGACTGCTTGATCTCTTCGACCCGCTTGGCCTGCCCGGCCGCGAGGTATGACGCTTCCAGCCCGAGGGTGTCGTATTTGTTTTCCGCGATGTTTTCTTCGTCGGTCGCGGTTTCGTAGGCGGTCTGCGCGGCGCGCTGGGCGATGTCGAGGTCGACGCTGAGTTTTTCCAGGATCAACTGGAGGACGGCGTGTTTATTCATGGTTGGGTTTGATCATTCGCAAAATTGCAGGACATTCGCCCGGCTCTTTTCATTGGGCGCGTTCTGGTCCTGTTGCAGCCAGAACTGGCATTTGGGGTTGGACAGGTTGCGCGCGTTGTTGCGGGCCTGATCCAGGGTTTGCTGTTGTTCCTGCTTGCGCAGGTTCTCTTGATACTGCTCGAACATGCGGTTCGGCGGTTCCGGTGCAACCGGCGCGGGTTTGCCGAGTTGTTGAACGGCCTGGGCGACGGGCGCCAGGCTTTGCGGGAACAGATAGCGAGACGCCAGCCAGGAGGTCAGCGCAATGGCGATAAACCCCAGCCACACGCCCAGGGCGATGGCGAGACAGAGTTTGAACAGCGACAGCGGGCGGTCAGACATGGCGGTCTCCTGGCGAGCATTTGCGGCGTGGCGGCGATTGTCGCACAGCCACCGTGCAGAATAATCGCGATCAAGCCTTCTGCATCGGGGCATTTATGCGGACAATCGAGCCTTTGAGCGTTGGAGCCCGGAATGAAAGCCCGCTGGGATATTTTTTGCAGCGTCGTCGACAACTACGGCGACATTGGCGTGACTTGGCGCCTGGCCCGGCAATTGGTAGTGGAGCACGCTTGTGACGTGCGTTTGTGGGTCGATGACCTGCGGGCCTTCGAGCGCATGTGCCCGCAGATTAATGTGCAACGGGAGCAGCAATGGCAAGAGGGCGTCGACGTGCGCCATTGGCCGGCGCAGTGGTTGGCCACGCCATCGGCGGATGTGGTGATCGCCGCGTTTGCCTGCCAGTTGCCGCCTGAGTATATGGAGGCGATGGCCGCGTGCGAGCGTGCGCCGTTGTGGATGAACCTGGACTACCTGAGTGCCGAAGACTGGGTGGTGGGGTGCCATCGCCTGCCGTCGGTGAAGTTCAAGGGCGTGCAGAAGTACTTCTTTTTCCCCGGCTTTCGGTCGGGCACCGGTGGCCTGTTGCGTGAGGCGGGGTTGCTGCAACAGCGCCAGGCGTTTCAACAGGATGCGCGCGCGCAGCAACAATTCCTGCAAAGCCTGGGCGTATTTCCCGCGAACGGTGCGCGGTTGATGTCGCTGTTTGCCTACGAAAATGCCGCGCTTGCCGGTTGGCTGGACGTGTTGGCGACGGACGGGCGTGCCACTCATCTGCTGGTGCCGGAAGGGCGCATCCTCGGCGACATGCAGCGCTGGCTCGGCGTGGATCGGCTGGCGGCGGGCGATATACACCGGCGCGACGGCCTCACCGTGCAGGTGCTGCCGTTCGTGCGCCAGGAGCAATATGACCGCCTGCTGTGGTGTTGCGAGTTCAACGCCGTGCGCGGCGAAGACTCCTTCGTTCGCGCTCAATGGGCCGGGCGCCCGTTGCTGTGGCACATCTATCGTCAGGACGAAGACATCCACCTGGACAAGCTCGACGCCTTTCTGGAGCTCTATACCGCAGCCCTCTCGCCGGCGGCAAAAGCCGCAGTGGTCGCTCTTTGGCAGGCCTGGAACACTGAGGGCGATATGGCCCAGCCGTGGAAAATGCTGCTGGCGCACTGGCCGGAAGTGGCTGCGCACGCCGAAACATGGTGTCTGGAACAAGGCTTGCAGGCCGATCTTGCGACGGCGCTGGTACAGTTTTATGAAAGTTGGATATGATACGCGACCTTGATTTTTGTAAACCCCATCCAAATTTCGGATATCTGCAATGAAAACTGGTAAAGAACTGAAACCCGGTATGGTAATCCGTATCGACAACGACCCTTGGTTGGTTCAGAAAGCTGAGTTCACCAAGTCGGGCCGTAACAGCGCGATCATGAAGACCAAGCTGAAAAACCTGCTGACTGGTTACAAGACCGAAACCGTTTACAGCGCCGATGACAAGCTGGACGACGTGATCCTCGACCGTAAGGAAGCGACCCTGTCCTTCATCAGCGGCGACGCTTACACGTTCATGGACACCACCGACTACACCATGTACGAGCTGAACGCTGAAGATATCGAAGCCGTTCTGCCGTTCGTTGAAGAAGGTATGGACGACGTCTGCGAAGCTATTTTCTTCGAAGACCGCCTGGTTTCCGTAGAGCTGCCGACCACTATCGTGCGTAAGGTTGCCTACACCGAAGGTTCCGCTCGCGGCGACACTTCGGGCAAAGTCATGAAGCCTGCCAAGCTGGCTAACGGTACCGAACTGCAAGTGGCCGATTTCATCGAAATCGACGACATGATCGAGATCGACACCCGTGAAGGTGGTTCGTACAAAGGTCGCGCCAAGAAGTAATTCTGGCCCCTCCGATACGAAAAAAAGCCCGACCTTGAGTCGGGCTTTTTCGTGGGCGTTTAGTTGTCACTTCAGTCGTGGCTTCAGCATCATCAGCAGTACGGGTCAGACGGTGACGTGCAGGCGCACATCGACGTTGCCACGGGTGGCGTTGGAGTACGGGCAGACTTGGTGGGCCGCGTCGACCAGGCTTTGCGCATCATCCTGGGCCAGGCCCGGCAGGCTGATATGCAGGTCGATATCCAGACCGAAGCCGCCGGGGATTTGACCGATGCCGACATGGGCAGTGATCGATGCGTCATCCGGGATTTTGCGCTTGGTTTGGCTGGCGACGAATTTCAGTGCGCCGATAAAGCAGGCCGAGTAGCCGGCGGCGAACAGTTGTTCCGGGTTAGTGGCCTGACCGCCAGCGCCGCCGAGTTCCTTGGGGGTGGAGAGTTTGACGTCGAGGATGTTGTCGTTGGAAACGGCACGACCATCACGGCCGCCGGTGGCGGTGGCTACTGCGGTATAGAGCGTTTGCATGGTATTGCCCTCTTGGCTGATTGCGCTAAATATTTGCGCGCTAAGTAGTTGGTGAAATGAATGTATAGCGCTAATGTTTTGTGCGCAAGATAAATTTTGAAGTTTTTCCGAGAGGACGCCTCAAAATCAACTGTGGGGCGGGCTTGCTCCTACAGGTTTAGTGCTTTGGGGGTCTTTAGACGGCGTCTTGCAGATTGCTCCGCAACGCAATCAAATCAGCTTGCAGCTTGCGCAGTTGCTCCAGCTCCAGGCCACTGGCGCCGAGGATGCAGTGAGGAATGCCCTTGGCCTTGTCTTGCAAGGCACGGCCAGCGTCGGTCAGTTCCACCACCACCACGCGTTCATCTTCGCGGCTGCGCGTGCGGCTGAGCAGGCCTTCGGCTTCCAGGCGCTTGAGCAGGGGGGTCAGGGAGCCCGGGTCGGTCAGCAGGCGGCTGCTGATTTCGCCGACGGTCAAGCCATCCTCTTCCCACAGCACCATCATGGCCAGGTACTGCGGATAGGTCAGGCCGAGGGCTTGCAGCAGCGGCTTGTAGACCTTGGTCATCAGCAATGAGGTGGAGTGCAGGGCGAAGCACAGCTGGTTATCCAGCAACAGGGATTGGCAAGGATCGGGATTTTTGCTCATGGCGCGGCCTCAAAAAAACGTGTCTGGCTGGAATCTAGCGGGCAAGTCTTTAATGCGCCAGATAATTCTGTGCGAGTGGTCAGACCAAGCCGCTTTGCAGCGCCAGGTCCCAGGGCGGCACCGGGCTGAAGCGCGATTTCAGGTATTCGAGCAACAAGCGGCTGCGTGCGTTCGGCTGTTGTTCCAGGCGCAGTGCGTAGATGCCGGTGGTTTCCGGACTGGGCAGGCCGTTTTCGCAAAACAGCGGCAAGAGTTCGCCGCGGACCAGGTATTCACTGGCCAGCCAGGTGGGCAGGTGCGCGATGCTGTGCGCCCTGGGTAACTCGCTGCTGTCGGGCTTCGCTGCATTGTTGGGGTTGCGGCTGGTCTGGGGCTTGTGTTTTGCGGCGTTG
>NZ_JAKNRV010000108.1:0-14682 GCF_023072625.1 Pseudomonas emilianonis | reverse complement strand
CACCACGAAGCCCGCCACGTCGGCCACGCCTTGTTCGCCGATGACTTCGGCCCAGGCCGGCATCACCGCGTGGCGGCCTTTCATGATGGTTTCCTTGATGGTGGCGGGCTCGCCGCCCCAGCGCCAGTCGGCGTCGGTCAGGTTGGGGAAGCCGTAGGCACCCTTGGCGTCGGAACCGTGGCACACCGAGCAGTTGGAGGCAAACAGACGGCCCCCCATCTTCAGGGCTTGCGGGTCTTTGGCGACGTCTTCAATCGGCATCGCGGCGAATTTGGCGAAGATCGGGCCGAACTTGGCGTCCGACTTGGCCATTTCCTTTTCCCACTCATGCACGCCGGTCCAGCCGGTCTGGCCGTTGGCGAAGGCGGTCTGCTTGTCGTTGTCGAGGTAGTTGTAGCCCGGCAGCAGGCCTTTCCAATTGCCCAGGCCGGGGTACAGCACCAGGTAGCCCAAGGCGAAGACGATGGTGCCGACGAACAGCATGAACCACCATTTCGGCAGCGGGTTGTCGTACTCCTCGATACCGTCGAACGAGTGGCCGACGGTCTCGTCCGTTTGCTCGGCGCGCTGGCCCTTGCGGGTCGACAGCAGCAGCCAGGTCAGGGCGAAAATGGTACCCAGACTGAGGACTGTGACGTACAGACTCCAGAACGTAGTCATTCTTTGTTACTCCTAGAAGCTTGCTCGACGTGCTTGATGGCTTCGGGGTCATCCGCAAAGGGCAGCATGGTTGCGTCGTCAAACTCCGACTTGCGCTTGGGGCTGAACACCCACAATGCCAGGCCGATAAAGGCCACCATCACCACAACGGTGCCCAGGCCACGAATCATCCCGATATCCATGAAGAATCACCGTTTGCTTTTGATGATGGTGCCAAGGCCTTGCAGGTAGGCCACCAATGCGTCCATTTCGGTCTTGCCCTTCACGGCTGCGGATGCACCGGCGATGTCTTCGTCGGTGTAGGGCACGCCCAGGGTGCGCAAGACTTCCATTTTTTTCGCGGTGTCCTTGCCGTCGAGCTTGTTTTCCACGAGGAACGGATACGCCGGCATTTTCGATTCCGGCACCACGTTGCGCGGGTTGTACAAGTGCGCGCGTTGCCAGTCATCGGAGTAACGCCCGCCGACACGGGCCAGGTCCGGCCCGGTGCGCTTGGAGCCCCACAGGAACGGGTGGTCCCACACGCTTTCACCGGCTACCGAGTAGTGGCCATAACGTTCGGTTTCGGCGCGGAACGGGCGGATCATCTGCGAGTGGCAGCCGACACAGCCGTTAGCGATGTAGATATCGCGGCCTTCCAGTTCAAGGGCGGTACGCGGCTTCATGCCTTCGACCGGCTTGTTGGTCACGTCCTGGAAGAACAGCGGAACGATCTGGGTCAGGCCGCCGATACTCACGGCGATAACCATGAAGAAGGCCAGCAGGCCGATATTCTTCTCGATTACTTCATGCTTCATCAGTGGGCTCCCACAACGGCGATCTTGGCGGCGGCTTCGGCTTCTGCAGGGTCGGAGGCGCGCACGGTGCGCCAGACGTTGTAGGCCATGAACAGCATGCCGGAGGCAAAGAACGCGCCGCCCAGGGCACGGACGATGTAGCCCGGGTGGCTGGCTTGCAGCGCTTCGACGAAGGAGTAGGTGAGGGTGCCGTCATCGTTGATCGCACGCCACATCAGGCCTTGGGTAATGCCGTTGACCCACATCGAGGCGATGTAGAGCACTGTGCCGATGGTGGCCAGCCAGAAGTGCGTGTTGATCAACCCGACGCTGTGCATCTGCGCACGCCCGAAGATTTTCGGGATCATGTGGTACAGCGCGCCGATGGAGATCATCGCTACCCAGCCGAGAGCGCCGGCGTGTACGTGGCCGATGGTCCAGTCGGTGTAGTGGGACAGGGAGTTGACGGTCTTGATCGCCATCATCGGCCCTTCGAAGGTCGACATGCCGTAGAACGCCAGGGACACGACCAGGAAACGCAGGATCGGGTCGGTGCGCAGCTTATGCCAGGCGCCCGACAGGGTCATCATGCCGTTGATCATGCCGCCCCAGCTCGGGGCCAGCAGGATGATCGACATCGCCATGCCCAACGACTGTGCCCAGTCCGGCAGCGCGGTGTAGTGCAGGTGGTGCGGACCGGCCCAGATGTACAGGGTGATCAGCGCCCAGAAGTGCACGATGGATAGGCGATAAGAGTAGATGGGGCGTTCGGCCTGTTTCGGCACGAAGTAGTACATCATCCCCAGGAAACCGGTGGTGAGGAAGAACCCCACGGCGTTGTGGCCGTACCACCACTGGATCATCGCATCCGTTGCCCCGGCGTAGGCCGAATAGGACTTGAACAGGCTGACCGGCAACGACGCATGGTTGACGATGTGCAGCATCGCCGTCACCAGGATGAAGGCACCGTAGAACCAGTTACCCACATAGATGTGCTTGGTCTTGCGCTTGGTGATGGTGCCGAAGAACACCACCGCGTAGGTCACCCAGACAATAGCGAGCAAAATGGCGATGGGCCATTCCAGCTCGGCGTATTCCTTGGTGGTGGTGTAGCCCAGCGGCAACGAGATACCGGCCCCGACGATCACGGCTTGCCATCCCCAGAAGGTGAAGGCGGCGAGGCTGTCGGAGATCAGTCGCGTCTGGCAGGTTCGTTGCACGACATAGTAAGAGGTGGCAAACAGTGCACATCCGCCGAAGGCGAAAATCACCAGGTTAGTGTGCAGCGGGCGTAGGCGGCCAAAGGTCGTCCATGGCAGGCCGAAATTCAATTCCGGCCAAACCAGTTGCGAGGCGATGAAGACCCCGAGCCCCATGCCAAGGATCCCCCAGACCACCGTCATGATGGCGAACTGGCGGACTACCTTATAGTTATAAGCAGTCGGACTGATTGCTGTGCTCATTCTAAGGTTCCACGGTTTAGGTTTTTTTATAGATAAAAATCGGTCGCAAGTATGTAGAAACCGAGGTGCCATTGCAACGCAAGGGTGACCTGTGTCAATACGTTCCACGCCAGATTCTGCGCCCTTTCCATGTTTGATGTAAGGACAAAATCAGAAATCAAAAGCTGATCGATCGGACAGGAATTTTTTCGGGGCACGCCAGCGGATGACTGGCTGTGTGTCAACACGCGACAGAGGTGATGAGTGGTCAGTGGCGCGACAGCCGGTCACTGCCTGCCTTTGCGGCTGTCATCCCTACAGAAGCGTTCAACCCATTGAGTGCAAGTCGACCGTCGACCGGTCCGTACCGATCCACTGTGCAGACAAGCGTAGACCCGAATGGCAGGAGGGGAAAGCAGTGCTTTGGAAGGGTGCGACACTTGGTCGCGTAGAAGGGTAGAGCTACCGCCCCTGGATCAGGGGCGGCAGTTCAGGGGTGAAGCGTTACTGTGCCTGGCGTTGCGGCGTTGCGCCGTCAGCGTTGTGGGACAGGCTGTAAACATAAGCGGCCAGCAGGTGAACCTTGTCATTGCCTTGCAGCACTTCCTGCGCCGGCATCTGGCCTTGGCGGCCGTGGCGAATGGTTTGCTGCAACTGCGCTAGGCTGGTGCCGTAGATAAAGCCGCTTGGCGCGGTCAGGTTCGGCGCGCCCATGGCTTCGACACCGTGGCCTTGCGGGCCGTGGCAGGCCACGCAGGTGGTGTTGAACGTGGCTTGGCCGGCGACCAGGTCGGCGCCGCTGTCGGCTGGCAGTGGCAGCTTGGCCAGGTCGTGACGCACATAGGCCGCGACGTTTTTCACACCGTCCTCGCCCAGCACTTCACCCCAGGCCGGCATTGCCGCATGGCGACCGCCCATGATGGTGGTCTTGATCGCGTCGGCGGAACCGCCCCAGCGCCAGTTATTGTCCGCCAGGTTCGGGAAGCCATACGCGCCCTTGGCATCCGAGCCGTGGCACACCGCGCAGTTGGAGGCAAACAGGCGACCGCCCATTTTCAGCGCTTGCGGGTCTTTGGCGACTTCTTCCACCGGCATGGCCGAGAATTTGGCGAAGATCGGCCCGAACTTGGTGTCGGCCTTGGCCATTTCCTTGTCCCATTCCTTGGCCGAGGTCCAGCCGCCTTCATAGCCCGGCAGTACGCCTTTCCAGTTGCCCAGGCCCGGGTAGAGGATCAAGTAGCCGACGGCAAACACCAGCGTGCCGGCGAACAGCATGAACCACCACTGGGGCAGCGGGTTGTCGTATTCCTCAATGCCGTCGAAGGCGTGGCCCATGGTCTGGTCGACACTGCCCTTGGTCTCGCCCTTGCGGGTGCCGAACAACAGCCAGGTCAGGCCGATCAGGCTGCCGAGGGTCAGTACGCAGATCCATGTACTCCAGAAGGTAGTCATGGCCGATTGCTCCTTGTTGCAGGCGCTTCTTGAGCGTCGGATGGGGTGGCGGTGGGTTCGTCGGCAAACGGCAGCAGGCGTGCCTGCTCGAATTCTTCATTGCGTCGGTTGTTGAATACCCACAGCGAGAGGCCGATAAAGGCGATGGCGACGACTAGCGTGCCGAGGCCGCGGATGGTGCCCGCATCGAATTCAAATCCCATGGCTCACCTCTTGCTCTTGATGGCGGTGCCGAGGACTTGCAGGTACGAAACCAGCGCGTCGATCTCGGTCTTGCCCTTGAGGCTGGCCACTGCACCGCTGATGTCGTCGTCGGTGTAAGGCACGCCGAGGGTACGCATCACTTTGAGCTTGGTCTCGGTATGGCTGCTGTCGACCGGCGCCGTCACCAGCCATGGGTAAGCCGGCATTTTCGACTCAGGCACCACGTTGCGCGGGTTGTACAAGTGCGCGCGGTGCCAGTCGTCCGAGTAGCGTGCGCCGACGCGAGCCAGGTCCGGCCCGGTACGCTTGGAGCCCCACAGGAACGGATGGTCCCAGACGCTTTCGCCCGCTACCGAGTAGTGGCCGTAGCGCTCGGTCTCGGCGCGGAACGGACGGATCATCTGCGAGTGGCACTGTACGCAGCCTTCGCGGATGTAGATGTCGCGGCCTTCCAGTTGCAGCGCGGTGTAGGGCTTCATGCCTTCCACCGGCTTGTTGGTCACGTCCTGGAAGAACAGCGGGACGATCTGGGTCAGGCCGCCGATGCTCACGGCAAGCACCATCAGCAACATCAGCAGGCCGACGTTCTTTTCAATCGTTTCGTGTTTCATCACTGACTCCTCAGGCCATCTGCGCGGCAGGGGTGGCTTCGACAGGTTGTGCCGAGCGCACGGTGCGCCATGTGTTGTAAGCCATCAGCAACATGCCGCTGAGGAACACCGCACCGCCTACCAGTCGCACGACGTAGCCCGGGTGGCTGGCTTGCAGCGCTTCGACGAAGGAGTAGGTGAGGGTGCCGTCATCGTTGATCGCACGCCACATAAGGCCCTGGGCGATGCCGTTGACCCACATCGAGGCGATGTAGAGCACGGTGCCGATGGTGGCCAGCCAGAAGTGCGCGTTGATCAGGCCGACGCTGTACATCCGCTCGCGACCGAAGACTTTCGGGATCATGTGGTACAGAGCGCCGATGGAGATCATCGCTACCCAGCCGAGAGCGCCGGCGTGTACGTGGCCGATGGTCCAGTCGGTGTAGTGGGACAGCGAGTTGACGGTCTTGATGGCCATCATCGGCCCTTCGAACGTCGACATGCCGTAGAACGCCAGCGAGACGACCAGGAAGCGCAGGATCGGGTCGCTGCGCAACTTATGCCAGGCACCCGACAGGGTCATCATGCCGTTGATCATGCCGCCCCAGCTTGGCGCCAGCAGCACCAGGGACATCACCATGCCCAACGACTGTGCCCAGTCTGGCAACGCGGTGTAGTGCAGGTGGTGCGGACCGGCCCAGATGTACAGGGTGATCAGTGCCCAGAAGTGGACGATCGACAGGCGATAGGAATACACCGGACGTTCGGCTTGCTTGGGTACAAAGTAGTACATCATTCCCAGGAAGCCGGCAGTCAGGAAGAAGCCTACTGCGTTATGCCCATACCACCACTGCACCATGGCATCCGTCGCACCGCCGTACAGCGAGTAGGACTTGGTCAGGCTGACCGGGATTTCCAGGTTGTTGACGATATGCAAGATGGCCACGGTGATGATGAACGCACCGAAGAACCAGTTGCCGACGTAGATGTGCTTGGTGTTGCGCTTGGCCACAGTGCCGAAAAACACGATGGCATAAGCCACCCAGACAATAGTGATCAGGATGTCGATCGGCCATTCCAGCTCGGCGTATTCCTTGGAGCTGGTGTAACCCAGCGGCAAGGTGATCGCTGCCAGGACAATGACCAGTTGCCAGCCCCAAAAGCAGAACTGAGCGACTTTTGGTGCGAACAGCTGGGTCTGGCAGGTGCGCTGCACCGAGTAGAAGGAGCTGGCAAACAGCGCGCAACCCCCGAAGGCGAAGATCACCGCGTTGGTGTGCAACGGGCGCAAGCGGCCGAAGCTGGTCCAAGGCAAGTCAAAGTTGAGTGCAGGCCACACCAATTGGGCTGCGAGAAAAACCCCGAGCCCCATGCCGACGATGCCCCACACCACCGTCATAATCGCGAATTGGCGGACCACCTTGTAGTTATAGGCGGTACTTAAAGTAGTGTTCATGGTTCCCCATCCACGGTTCAACCCAAGTAGATGCGACACTTGGGCTGGAGTTATAGGCAGACTAAAAAGCGAGGTAAGCATGGGCAAAGAGCACAAGGCCAGTATTGACGGGGATCAATGGGCACGGTGTGTGCAGGAACATGGCTGGCGATGGGATGTTGTCTCGGGCGCTCCAACGCATACGCCGGTGACGCTGATCCTGGCCCACGGCGCCGGCGCGCCGATGGACTCGTCCTTCATGGACGACATGGCTGCGCGCCTTGCCGCGCAGGGTGTGAGCGTCTTGCGTTTCGAGTTTCCCTACATGGCCCAGCGCCGCGTGGACGGGGGCAAGCGCCCGCCCAACCCGGCGCCGAAACTGCTGCAGAGCTGGCGCGAGGTCTATGCCGAGGTGCGACGCCATGTCGCTGGGAAACTGGCCATTGGTGGCAAGTCCATGGGCGGGCGCATGGCCAGTTTGCTCGCCGATGAATTGGGTGCCGATGGGCTGGTGTGCCTGGGCTATCCGTTCTATGCGGTGGGCAAGCCGGAAAAGCCGCGAGTCGCGCATTTGGCCGGGTTGAAGACGCCGACATTGATTGTGCAGGGCGAGCGCGATGCGTTGGGCAATCGAGCGGCGGTGCAGGGGTATGACTTGTCGCCGAGCATCGAGGTGATGTGGCTGGCGGCGGGGGATCATGATTTGAAGCCGTTGAAGGCGTCGGGGTGCAGTCATGAGCAGCATTTGGAGGCGGCGGCGGTGCAAGTGGCTCGGTTTCTCGGCGCCTGTTAGGACCCTATCGGGGGCAAGTCGAATCGTCGCACCGCCCCTCCCACATTTAACCGCATACACCCCTTGGAATGCAGTCGAATGTGGGAGGGGCGGTGCGACGATTCGACTTGCCCCCGATAGCGGTTTAGCGGTTAAACCGCTCCACCAGCGAATACTGGGTATGCGCCGTGTGCGTCAACTCTTCACTCAACTGCGCCGAGTTCAACGCCTGTTCCGACGTCTGATCGGCCAGTAGCGCGATGGTGCTGATATTGCGGCTGATCTCTTCGGCAACCGAGCTTTGCTCTTCCGTGGCGGCGGCGATTTGGGTGGTCATGTCGGTGATGTTGGCCACCGCTTCGCTGATGCCCACCAGCGCCTGATCCGCCTCCATCACCCGCGCTACGCCTTCTTCGGCCTGGCGATGCCCGGCGTCCATGGTTTGTACGGCAGCGGCAGCGGTTTGCTGCAGCTTGGCGATCAGGGTATGGATCTGCCCGGTCGATTCAGCCGTGCGTTGCGCCAGTTGGCGGACTTCGTCGGCAACCACCGCAAAACCACGGCCCATCTCACCGGCACGCGCGGCTTCGATCGCAGCGTTCAAGGCCAGTAGGTTGGTCTGGTCGGCAATGCCTTTGATCACGTCGACCACGCCGCCGATTTCATCGCTGTCCTTGGCCAGTTGGGTGACGGTCACGCCGGTCTCGCCAACCGCGACCGACAGCCGCTGAATCGCCGCGCGGGTTTCCCCGGCGATATCGCGGCCGCGCCCGGTCAGGCGATTGGCTTCCTGGGTGGCATCGGCCGTGCGCTGCACATGGCTGGCGACTTCCTGGGTCGTCGCCGCCATCTGGTTGACTGCGGTGGCCACCTGTTCGGTTTCCACGCGCTGGCGTTCCAGGCCGCTGGAGCTGTTGTGCGCCAAGGTGTTGGACTGCGCCGCCTGCTCGTTGAGGTGTTCGGCGGTGTCCTGCAAGCGCGTGAGACAGGTCTTCAGACGTGCCTCCTGGCTGAGGATCGACATTTCCAGGCGTGCCTGGGCGCCACGGCTGTCGGTGTACATCTGCGCGATCAACGGATCGGAGGTGGTCTGTTCGGCCAGGCGCAGCAAACGCTTGAGGCCGCGCTGTTGCCAGCTCAGGCCCAGTAGGCCCAACGGCACCGACAACCCCGCCGCGAGGGCAAAGCCCCAGTGGGAGTTGAGCGACGCGCCAATCATGAAGCTCAACTGGCTGACCAGGATAAACGGCAGCCAGTCCTGCAGCACCGGCAGCCACTTGTCCCGTTTGGGAATGGCGGACTTGCCCTGATTGATGCGTTGGTAGAGCGCTTCGGCCCGGCGGATCTGCTCGGCGGTGGGCTTGACGCGCACCGATTCATAGCCGACCACTTGGTTGCCGTCAAACATCGGCGTCACATAGGCGTTAACCCAGTAGTGATCGCCGGTCTTGCAGCGGTTCTTGACGATGCCCATCCATGGCAAGCCTTGCTTGAGCGTGGACCACATGTGTGCGAACACAGCCCCCGGAACGTCCGGGTGGCGAACCAGGTTGTGCGGGGCGCGCACCAGTTCGTCGCGGGAGAAACCACTGATTTCGACGAAAGCGTCGTTGCAGTAAGTGATGACACCCTTGGCATCTGTGGTGGAGATCAACCGTTGCTGAGCGGGGAAGGTCCGTTCGCGCTGGGTAACGGGTTGGTTATTACGCATGGTTATTCAATCCGCGAGGCTTTCAATGGGTATCGGCGATGGCGATCATATATTTAACTTATTTTTGCAATAATCAGCCGGCGAGCATTGGGTAGGAAAACAGTCCGAAATGCAGAAAATTAAGGCCGAAATGCGTGGCAATCGCCGCGCCCAGGCCGCCAAAACGATAAGCAAGGCCATAACCGACGCCAGCGATGCTGGCCAGCAGCACCCACTGCCAGCCCGCGCCCAGGTGTACAAGGCCGAATAGCAGAGCGGCCAGCAGCAATGCGAGGTTTTCGCCGTAGGGCAAGTGTTTGAAGCGTCGGCTCAGGCCGCCCTGAATGTAGCCGCGCAACAGCGCTTCTTCCACTAACGTCACCAACAACAGGTTATTCAGCACCCACAACCACGCCTGGTCCGGCCACTTCGGCGCCCAACTGATGACGCCCAGCAACGCCGCGCCACCCAGTGCCACTATGGCTGTCAGAGTCAACGCCAAGGCGGTGACGCAGATCGACAGTCGCAATGAGCGCCGCGCCACAATCCACGGGCAGGCCAGCAGCAGCCAGAAGCCGATCAGCGGTTTGTCCTGGTTGAGGTACATCGAGAAGGGCACGGCATCGGCGGTGAAACGCTGGGACGCGATACCGCGCCCGTTGTCGAACCCCGGCAGCCAGTGCATTGCAAGGCCCAAGGCCAATACGATGAACAACCCGTGGCCGACGTAACGCCCCCATGCGGTCCGTTGCTGGCGTACCGCATACCCGGCGATCAGCAGCAGGGCCACGGAGATTGCCGCCAGCACCCCCAGTTGGCCGTAAACCAAGGCCATGGCATAGCCGACGGACAGGAGGGCGAGGTACAGCCAAGGCAAAGCGGCCATGTGAAATCCTTGGAAAAAACTGGGCGGTAGTATAACGGGCGGCCTGCGCGGCAAGATGAAAAAGCCATCACGCGAAAGCGGTTCTGCTGGAGCGATTGCAAAATATGTCGGCGGCTGGTTATAGTCGTCGCGTCTTCACCTCCTCAAAAGATCAGCCCATGCCTGCATTCCTGTGCATAGCGGTAGTCGATTCAGCGTCCAGCGCTGTGGTCGTGCCGTGCGGGAACCCGCAGCCTGCGCAGATCAGTCACTACCCCCCACCTGTCAGTAGCACGCCGGTGTACGCAGTCGTATCACCGCCGGGTGTTGGCATTTCGGGCTGATCAGCTGATTGCTGTTCCCGTATGCCCGCCTGAAAAAAACCTACTGAGCTGAACCTACGCGTTTTAGCTTTTGCTGAATCGGCTTTTTGCCTGATTACAGGTGGTAACCATGTCTGTTATTTCGAAACAATCCGTGGCCGCGGCGGCTTCGACGAGCCTGTTTGTATTGCTATGGAGCAGCGGGGCGATTTTCTCCAAGTTGGGCCTGGCCCATGCGTCGCCCTTCGCCTTTTTGCTGATCCGTTTTGCCATCGCCCTTGCGGGATTGGTGATTCTGGTACCGATCCTCAAGCTCAAACTGCCGCAACCCGGCAAGCCGCTGCTGTATGCGGCGGCGACGGGGCTGGTGTTGTTGGGGGCGTACCAGATTTTCTATCTGCTGGCCCTGGACCTCAAAGTCACCCCAGGGGTGATGGCAACCATCATGGGGGTGCAGCCGATTCTCACCGTGGTGCTGATGGAGCGCCAACGGTCCTTGCGCCGGATGTTCGGCTTGGGGTTGGGGTTGGTGGGACTGATCATGGTGGTCTACCAAGGCATCGGGCTGTCGGGGATGTCCCTGACCGGGATGCTCTTCGGTTTGTTGGCCCTGGCAAGCATGACCTTCGGCTCGATCATGCAGAAGCGCATCACCGACAACCCGTTGGGCACGCTGCCCGTGCAATACCTGGCAGGGCTGCTGCTGTGCTCGGTGTTTGTGCCGTTCCAGCCGTTCCACGTTGAGCACAGCGCCAGCTTTTACCTGCCGGTGCTGTGGATGGGCCTGGTGGTGTCGCTGCTGGCGACGCTGTTGCTGTACCGCCTGATCGCCCGGGGCAATTTGGTCAATGTCACCAGCCTGTTCTACTTGGTGCCTGCGGTGACAGCGGTGATGGATTACCTGATCTTCGGCAACCGGCTCGCGTTATTGAGCCTGCTGGGGATGGGGTTGATCATCATCGGTCTGGTGTTTGTATTCCGTAAAAGCTGACGTCTGAGCACGCTGTAGGGGCAAGGCGCCCCTACAGCGCTTTGGCCAATGTCCCCGGCCGCAACACCAACCATAACGCCCCCGCAATCAACACCCCGCCATACAGATGTGCCATCGACAATGGCTCATCCAGCAACAACGCGCCCCACAGTACCCCGAACGGCGGAATCAGGAAGGTGGTGGTCATCGACTTCACCGGGCCAATGGCCGTCAGCAGGCGAAAGTACAGGACGTAGGCAAACGCCGTACACATCAGCCCCAACCCGAGCAGCGACAACCACACGTGCCAGCCGCCCCAGCTTGCCGGCGGGTGGCGGATGGCGCTGTAGGCAAACAGCGGCAGCAGGAACAAGGTCGCGCCGAGCATGCTGCCCAGGGCCGCGAGCCGACTGTCGAGCCCACCGCGCTGATCCAGCCAGCGCCGCGCGAGAAAACCGGCAAAGCCATAGCAAGTGGTGGCCAACAGGCAGGCCAACGCGCCCATCAACAATTCCAGGTCAAATGCCACTGGCCCGGCGCGGGTCAGTACGCCCACGCCAAACAGGCCCAGGCACACCCCGCCGACTTTCGATGGCGTCAGGCGTTCACTGAAGAACAACCCGCCAATCAACACGCCCATTAACGGCGTGGTGGCATTGAAGATCGCCGAGTAACCCGCCGGCAGCACCTGGGCGGCCACGGAGTACAGGGTCGCGGGTATGCCGGAGTTGATCACGCCTAGCAGCAGGATGGTCTTGAACTTGCCCTGGAAGTCCCAGTTCACACGCATCACTGCCAGCATCACCAGCAAGCCGGCGGCGGCAATCGACACGCGAAAAAACGCGGTCGGCAGCGTGCCGATTTCCGGCGCGATAATGCGCATGAACAGAAAACTCGCGCCCCAGATCGCGGCCAGCCCCAGCAGGTACAGGGTGTCGACAGGTCTCACAGAAAACTCCTACATCAATAAGGCGGCGAGTGTTGCCCAGCGACTGGCTCGACACAATCACTGATTACAGGACAACCCGCGTCATCGGCTGTGCTGGCCGATTTGTGCATTGGCCGCAGTGAGTGTTTCCAATAACGCCCATAAATCTGCGAAATGAACGAAAGTCCACAAACAAGCATGCTAAATGACTGCTTCTCCTGGCTCCCTTGACTGGCTAAGCTCTGGGCTTCCAGATGCCCGTTCGAGGTTTTCCGCATGTCGCAGCGCACACCCGCCCTCGCTATCGCCCAGATGATCCTCGATGGCTTCGACGATTACCGCGAGCACTTCCGCCAGATCACCGATGGCGCCCGTGAACGTTTCGAAAAGGCCCAGTGGCAGCAGGGCCAGGCAGCCTCGGCGGCGCGTATCAACCTGTATGAGGAGAAAGTCAGCGAAGTGACGACCCGCCTGCGGGCGAGCTTCGATGACGCCACCCTGATGGACATCGAGGCCTGGCCGCTGGTGAAAAGTGCCTACATCGGCCTGATCGACCTGCGCTTTGACGATGAGCTGTCCGAGACCTGGTACAACTCGATCTTCTGCGGCCTGTTCAGCCATGACCTGATCAGCGACGGCTGCATGTTCGTCCATACCACCCGGCCGAGCCTGCGCCGGGCGAGGGCGGCGCAAACCCGGATCTACACACCTGTCGGGAAAATCTCCGACATGCTGGCGCAGATTTTCGCGGATTACAGCTTCAGCGAGCCCTACGCGGATCTGCCGGCCGACCTGCGCCGCCTCGAAGTGCAACTGCGCGAGAACCTGCCGGACTGGGTGTGCAAGGACCCTGAGCTGAAGGTCGAGCTGTTTTCCTCGGTGCTCTACCGCAACAAGGGCGCCTACCTTGTCGGGCGTATCTACACCCACGACGAGCAGTGGCCGCTGGTCGTCCCGCTGCTGCACCGCGAAGGGCAGGGTATCCAGATCGACGCACTGATCACCGACGAAGCCGATGTGTCGATCATTTTTTCCTTTACCCGCTCCTACTTCATGGTCGACGTGCCGGTGCCGGCGGAGTTCATCGGCTTCCTCAAGCGCATCCTGCCGGGCAAGCACATTGCCGAGCTGTACACCTCGATCGGCTTCTACAAGCACGGCAAGTCGGAATTCTATCGCGCCCTGATCAACCACCTGGCCACCACCGATGATCAGTTCATCATGGCGCCCGGTATACGCGGCATGGTCATGAGCGTGTTTACGTTGCCGGGCTTCAACACGGTGTTCAAGATCATCAAGGACCGCTTCTCGCCGTCGAAAAACGTCAGCCGCGCCACCGTGATCGAGAAGTACCGCCTGGTCAAAAGCGTCGACCGCGTCGGGCGCATGGCCGATACCCAGGAGTTCGCTGATTTTCGCTTTCCGTTGAGCAAGTTCGAACCCGAGTGCCTGGCCGAATTGCTCGAAGTGGCGGCCAGCACGGTTCAAGTCGAAGGCGACAGCGTGCTGATCCGCCACTGCTGGACCGAACGGCGCATGACCCCGCTCAACCTCTACCTTGAAAACGCCAACCCCGCCCAGGAACGCGAAGCCCTGGAAGACTATGGCCTGGCGATCAAGCAACTGGCGGCGGCGAACATTTTCCCAGGCGACATGTTGCTGAAGAACTTCGGCGTCACCCGCCACGGCCGCGTGGTGTTCTACGACTACGACGAGATCTGCTACCTCACGGAAGCCAACTTCCGCCACATCCCCGCACCCCGCACGCCAGAGGATGAAATGGCGTCGGAGCCCTGGTACTCCATCGGCCCGCTGGATGTGTTCCCCGAAGAGTTCCCACCGTTCCTGTTCGCCGACGCCGGCCAGCGCAAGTTGTTCGATAAGCTGCACGGCGAGTTGTACAACGCCGACTATTGGAAGGGCCTGCAGGACGCGATTCGTGCCGGAAAGGTGATCGATGTGTTTCCGTATCGGCGCAAGGAGCGCGATAACGAATGAGGGGCGCGCGTGCCGGCGGTTTTCTGCGACAATCCGCCCCCTGCATAAATAGACGACCAAAACGCACCTGATGACTGACCAAGCGCCTGCTATCGACCAACTGCTGAAAAATCTCGATCACGCCATGCTCGCCGACCGCCACCGTTTGCGGCGGCAGTTGCTCGAGCTGCGCAAGAAGCCCGATGAGGAGAAGCTGGCGCAGTGGGTGACGCGCATGCAGGCGTCCTGCGCCCAGGTCACGGCGCGGCGCGCCAGCCTGCCGCTGATACGCTATGACGACAGTCTGCCGATTGCCGCCAAGCGTGACGAAATCAAGGCGGCGCTGCTCAAGCATCAGGTGCTGATCATTGCCGGTGAGACCGGCTCGGGTAAGACCACCCAACTGCCGAAAATCTGCCTGGAAATCGGTCGCGGCCAATACGGCCTGATCGGTCATACCCAGCCGCGCCGGATCGCGGCGCGCAACGTCACCATCCAGTTGTTGGAGGGTGGCAGTCGCAGTATCGAGCAGGCGATTTTGAGCGGCGAGCTGGAAGTCGGTGGCAGCTTGAAGCCCAGCGATCCGGCATTCGCCTGG
>NZ_JAKNRV010000107.1:0-14729 GCF_023072625.1 Pseudomonas emilianonis | reverse complement strand
TCACCGTCACGCAGCAGTTCGCGCACGGGCGTGTCAGTCAGCAGGCGAACCTTGCGATCCAGCGCGCTTTTGAGCAGCCGGGCAACCAGGGCGTTGCCGTTCACCAGGTGCAAGCCTCGGCCATGAAGCAGCAGGTCGCGGGCGTGGCGCAACAGACGCTTGCCGGCGTAGAGCAATGAGGACAGCGACTGGCGGGCGTTGAGAAAATGATTGAGGTCGGCACCGCCGGCGATGCCCATTCCTGCCAGGCTGATCACGTCGAGCGGGCGTCGGAGTTTGTTGATCCAGGGGCCGAGGCGGCGACCGTCGAACGGTTGCGCACAGACCGAACGGCCGCCTTTTGCATAACCTTCGCTGGCGTGAAAATCAGGCATTTTGCTGCCGGAGAAAAACTGCACCTCGGTGTGGCGTTGAAAAAAATCGACCATCTGTGGGCCTTGCGCGAGGAACATCTCCACGCGCGGGTCGAGCACTTCGCTGCGCAGTTCATGGCGCAGGTAAATCCGCGACTGTTCCGGGTCTTCAACGATACCGTCGGCGACGGCCAATGGATTGCGCGGAATCCACAGCCAACCGCCCGACCAGGCGCTGGTACCGCCTAGCTGCGGCTCCTTTTCCACCACGATGACGTCGAGGTTCAGGTGCGCGGCGGTCACCGCCGTTGCCAGGCCGGAGGCGCCAGAGCCGACGACCAGAACATCACAGAGTAGGGGGGCGCTGATGGGCATAGGCATTACCGCGAGAAGAAATGAGGTTGGCCGCTCCCGATCAGAAGCGGCGCAACGCAGCGATGGGGTTATTTGAGCGGAGAAAAATCGGTTGGGCGCAGCAGTCGTGATTCCAGCGTCACCACGGCGTCCAGTTCCTTGTTCTGCCGTGCGAAGTCCTGCCAGCGGGGATCGGCCGCCATGGCGTTGCGGCGGGTCATGCGCTCGTCAAGGCTGGCGTAGCCCCAGATGTGCACCACTTGATTGACTTCACCGATTTCGGTGGTGAAAAAACCGACCAGATTGCCCAAGTGCTCTTGCTGCACGGCTAAGGCGGCGCTTTTGTACAGAGCCAGCCAGTCGCCGAGCTTGGTGGGTTTAATCGTGTAGGTGCGCAGTTCGTAATACATGCTGTTCTCCAGTGTGGGATGGGTGTGCGCGGCTGTGGTCGAGCCGGTGAGCGATGTCGCTGGCGGCGAGGTAACCGAACGTGATGCCTGGGCCGAGGGTGATACCGGGGCCGGGGTAAGTGCCGTCCATGATTGAATTCATTTCGTTGCCCGCCGCGTAGAGGCCGGGGATTGGTGCGCCGCTGCGATCCAGCACGTTGGCCTGGCCGTTGGTGACCAGCCCGCGTGCCGAACCGAGGTCGCCGGTAAATAAACACACGGCGTAGAAGGGCGCCTTGCGCAGGGATTTCAGGCAGGGATTGGGCTGATGCAGCGGGTCACCCATGTAGCGGTTGTAGGCCGTACTGCCCTTGCCGAATTGGCGGTCGACGCCTTGATCGGCATCCGCGTTGTACTGCACCACGGTCTGCTCCAGCGTGTTCGCCTCCAGGCCGGCGATGAGCGCCAATTCGCCGAGGCTGTCGGCACGCAGCAGATAACCGGCGTCGATCAGTGCGCGGTTGTCGACGGGGCGCGGACGCGCCAGGCCCATGCCGTAGTTGTTCATCGCTTCGCTGTCACAGATCAGCCAGCAGGGCGCATTGGCGCCGCCATTGGCGAACATGGCTTCGACGAAACAGTGATAGGAGTTGGATTCATTAACGAAACGCCGCCCGGCACGGTTGACCGCAATAACGCCGGGTTTGGCGCGATCGGTGACCAGATGCGGAAAGCGTTCCACGCTGCCGTCGCTCTTGTGCAGCACCGAAACCGGGGCCCAGAAGAAATTCGCCGACAGGTTGTCGCCGATTGCCGCGTTGACCGAGGCCGCCAGGCGTTGCCCATCACCGACGTTGGCGGGCGGCGACATGCTCCAGTGCTCCGAATCAGTCGATGGCCGCTGTTCGGCGGCTTGTGCGCTTGCGGCAAAACCACCCATTGCCAGCACCACACCGCCACGCGCGAACACGGAATGAGTTGTTCCGCGCCTGGAAATCTGCACGCCCTTGACCGAACCCTGTTCAACGATCAAGGCCTCGGGGGTTGCTTGCAGCCACAGGTCGACACCCTTGGCCAGCGCAGTGGTGGCCAGGCGTGCGATCAAGGCATTACCAACGGTCAGGCGGGTGCCGCGTGGATGGTTGAGGCGGTCGACGGCGTAACGTCCTATCAGTTTAAGGCAGTGCCAGAGGGATTTGGGCGAACGCTTGAAGCTGAGGAAGTGCTGGATATCGACACGATTGACCATCATGCCGCCGAAAAGCAGCATGCCGTCCGGCGGGCGTTTGAGGTCTTTGAAATGCTCACCGAGGTGGCGGCCGTCGTACTCGTCGATTTCCAGCGCGCGACCTGTTTGCGTGCCACCCGGCAAGTCCGGGTAGTAGTCGGGCGACAACGGTCGCAGGCTGTACTTGAGTTCGCTGTGGGTTTCCAGGTAGCGCAGGGCTTCACGGCCGTGTTCGATGAAGGCATCGATCAACTGCGGGTTGTAGCCGCTGCCGATCACCTCTTTCAGATAACGGCGCATCTGTTCGGCGGGCAGGCAATGCCCGGCGGCCCGGGCCTGGTCGGTGTCGTGCAGCCACACCGCACCACCGGAAATCGCCGACGTACCGCCGAAGGCCTCGGTCTTTTCCACCAACAACACCTTGAGGCCGCGGCAACTGGCAGTCACCGCCGCGGCGAATCCGGCCGCGCCGCTGCCCAGGACAATCACGTCATAGGTCAGCTCGGCATGGGCGGAGGGCAGGGAAGTCTTCGTGTTCATTATTGTTATCGCCTGTTAAGGACGCCCCCGGAGAGTCAGATCTCCAGCGGCGTCACGCCCATGAAGTGACCGAGGTTGCCCAACTGCGCCAACGCCATTTCCGGCCCGGTCTGGATCGGGCAGCCGAGGCGTCGGGCCATGGCGAGAAACGGTGTCACCGCCGGTGATGTCACGACATCCGCCACCAGGGTTTTGGCGTTCAGGGTTTCCATCAGCGCAGTTGGCAACGGCATCGGGCCGTTGTCATTGGTTGCACTCATGCCGACGGGCGAGGCGTTGACGACCAGGTCGAAGTGCTCGAGCGACGCCGGGCTGGCGCTGATCACAATCTGCGGGAAGGCACTGCGTAGAAGGTCGCCGAGCACCTCGACGCGCGCATGGCTGATGTCGCTGATGACCAAATGGCTGACCCCGGCCTGGCACAACGAATACGCGATCGCGCTGCCGACGCCGCCGGTACCGATCACCAGAACCTGTTGGTCCTTGGGGTTGAAACCGTGCTTGCGCGCAGCGTTGAGAAAACCTTCGCCGTCGACGATATCGCCCACCAGTCGACCGTCGGTCTCGCGGCGGATCACATTGACCGAGCACAGCGCCGCCGAGCGTTCACTGACGCCGTCCAGGCGGCTGGCCAGCAGTTGCTTGTAAGGAACGGTGACCACGCATCCGCGCAGGTTTTGCCAGCCGCGCAGGGTCTGGACGAAATCATCCAGGGCGCTCTGTGCAAGGTCGATGGCGAGCATGGCGACGTTCTGCTGGTGGTCGGCGAACCAGCGATTGAAGTTTTCCGGCGATTTCACCTGGGCTACAGGTGAGCCGACGATGGCGACCAGTTCAGTCGAACCCTGAATCATGGGAGGTACTCGCTTATTAGCTGTGTTGTGCCGCTGATACTGCAAGCGGTGAAGGCAGCGAACAATCGAGCTTGTGAGGGATTAGGTTGATAATCGCAGTGTCAGTGCGATAATCGCAGTCTATGCACGATAAAGAATCCGAGTGATGAAAAAACCCACCATCCACCCGCGGGATTTGATCGTCGGCCTGCAAAAAGGCCTGGCGCTGTTGCAGTTGTTTTCCCAGGAGCATCCGCGCCTGAGCGTGCCGCAAGTGGCGCGCATGGCCGATATGACCCAAAGCGCCGCGCGGCGTTTTTTGCTGACCTTGGTGCATGACGACTTTGCGCAGACCGATGGCCGCCATTACTGGCTGACCGCGAAGGCCTTGCGTATTGGCCAGGCTTATGTCGATTCCGCGCTACTGCCGCGCATGCTGCGGCCCATCGTCGAGCAGGTGGCGCGAACCACCCAGGAGCATGTGTCGGTGGGTGTTCGCGACGGTGATGACATTGTGCATGTGGTGCGCAGTCGCTATAGCCACATCACCTCGATGTCGATTCGTCCCGGTTCACGGGTGCCGATGTATTGCACCGGCAGCGGACGGCTGTGGTTGGCGAGTTTTTCGCAGGAGGCGCTGTGCGCTTACTTCCAACGCAACCCTCCTCGAGCCATCACGCCTTATACGCTCACCGACGAAGCACTGATCCGCCGCGAAATCGCCCTGGCGGGCGAGCGTGGTTACGTGATGGTGGATCAGGAATATGAAGTGGGCATGCGGGTGTTGAGCGTGCCGCTGCTGGATCGGGAAGGGCAATTGCAGGCAACGCTGACGCTGACGACTCACGCGTCGCGCATGACGGTTGAGGACATGCGCGAGCGGTATCTGTCGCCGCTGTACGAAGGGCAGGCGCTGCTGCGGCCGATCATGACACTTTGAATGTCAGAACAGGCTTCAGTTGAACGGCGTTACGCGACGTCCTGGGCGTTCGAACTCGCATCGGTTGAATGCTGCGCAGCGGCCGCATGAAGCCCGGCGATATAGCCGAACGTCATGGCCGGCCCGAGGTTGATCCCACCGGAAGGGTAGTAACCGCCCATGACGCTCGCCATGTCGGTGCCGACTGCGTAAAGACCGGTGATAGCGGCTCCACTGCGGTCCACTACCTGGGCATGGCCATTGGTCTTGAGGCCCGCGAATGTGCCGAAGCTGCCAGGGCGGACCTTCACGGCATAGAACGGGCCGTGTTCGATCGGGGCCACGCAGGGGTTGCCTTCGGTAATAAGGGGATCGCCTTGTTTGCGGTTGTAAGGCGTGGAGCCCCGACCGAACGCTGGGTCCTGACCGTTGCGGGCGTGCTCGTTGAAGTTGCGTACCGTTTCAGACAACCCAGCAGGATCGATACCGCAGGCTTCGGCCAGCGCATGGATGGATGCGGCGCGGTGTAAATACCCACTGCGTACCGACGGCCCCACAGGTAGCGGGAACGGCCGCGAATGACCCAGCCCGAAGCGGCGCTGGAAGCGGTGATCGCAGATCAGCCAGGACGCCACTTCTTCGCCTTCTGGCGCCGCGGTCATCATGGCAGCGGTGTAATCGTAGTAGCCGTCGGCTTCGTTGACGAAGCGCTTGCCGGTGGACAGCACGCCAATCAGGCCGGGTTTGGCGCGGTCGATGATGTGGGGGAAATGCCCCGTGCTGCCGTCCGCGTGCGGGACCAACGAAACCGGCGCCCATGCGGCGGGTGATGCAACGTCTACCTCCAGCACGCCGCCGGCAGATTCGCCCAGTGAAATGCCATCGCCCGAACAATCGACAGGGGGCAAGGCCAGGTGGTCGTTGTCTGTCGGCGTGCGCGGGAAAAGCGCCTTGCGCCGACGCATGTCGTTGGGGAAACCACCGGCTGCCAACACGACGCCCCGGGTGGCATAAATGTGCGTGGTGCCGTCTGGCGTGTCGACGATAGCCCCCAAGACCTTGCCTTGATCCAGGATCAATTGGCGAGCGGGGGCGGACTCGATCAGCGTCACACCGCGATCGACCGCCGATTTGGCCAGGCGTGCGACCAACGCCTGGCCGTTGACCAAGTGCATGGCCCGACCGTGGAAGGCCAGATCTCGCAGGTGGCGTAGAAAACGCTTGCTGACATGGATAAAGGATTTGAGCGATTGGGTCATACTCAAAAAGGCCGCCAGATCGGGGCCGGCCATGATCGGCATGCCGAGGAAAGACGTCTCTCTCATGGGTTTGCGCATGCGTCGGATCAACCGCCCCATGTTTCTCGCATCGTAGGGCGCCGCGATCACCTGATGGCCTTGAACGGCGGCGCCGGGAACATGCCCATGAATGTCGGGGATGCCGTTGCCGTCGACCCATTTTAACGCGGTGTTTTCTTCAAAAAACGCCACCATCCGTGGCGCATTGTCCAGAAATGCATCGACCCGTTCGGCGTTGTAGCGTGAACCCAGTTCATTCTTCAAATAGGTGCGCGGTTGCTGTGGATCTTCATCAATACCCGCGCGCTTGGCCAATGGATTGCCGGGAACCCACAGCCATCCACCCGACCATGCCGTCGCGCCGCCGAATGTTTCGTGCTTTTCCACCACGATGACCTTAAGGCCCTGGGACGCGGCGGTCACGGCGGCGGCAAGGCCGGAAGCGCCGGAGCCGATCACTAACAGATCACAATCGAGACGTCTTGACCTGGCGTTGTTCTGGGTGTTCACACTGAGTCACCTTGACTGATATTAATTGCGGTGAGCCCCGGACTCATCAGGGCGGGAGACCCCGGAATCAGTTGCTGGATTTCTGCTACAGCAGCGATGAGTGACGGGGCGATTTGATGCAGCCGCGCTTCGGAAAGCCGGAAAACCGGGCCCGCAACACTGACCACCCCAATCACCTTGCGGCTGATTGGGTGAAACAGGGGAACAGCGATGGCTGACATCCAGTCGGCAAATGTCTGAATGGCCATCGCATAGCCGAGGGTCCGTGCCGATTCGATTCTTGGCAGCAATGCCTCAACGGTTTGCGGGGCATCGGGACCATAGTCCTGGGCCAGACCGAAGCCCTGTCGGCCGACCAGTGCCAGCGCCTGCTCGTTATCCATGGTTGCCATCCAGGCATAGCCGGTCGCGGAGCATGAGAGCTTGGCCGCCATGCCCATGTCCGGGTCATAACGCAGCCCGGAGCGTGCGCCTTGCGCACGCGCAACCCACGTCAGCCGATCCTCGTCCACCACGGACAACCGCACCAGCTCACCGACGTCTGCCGCCAGACGATTGAGCACCGGCTGCACCGCATCAACCGTGCCGTTGGCGCTCAGGTGGGTGAAAGCGAGGACCTGCAACTTGGAGGTCAGCACATACGTGCCACGTTCCTGCTCCTGACGCGCATAGCCGGTTTCACACAAGGTGTTCAGCAGGCGATGGGTTGCGCTTCGAGGGATGCGCAGCTGTTCCGCAATCGCGGTCAGCGGAATCCCTTCGCCGCTGTTGGCCAGCATTTCCAGAATGGCCAGACCACGGTCAAAGCGCCCTACGTAACTGCTTTCGGTGTGACTCGCTGCGCTTGGCATAACCTGGCTCCTCATTGGTTTTGTGACGCCCGTCGTTTCGCTGGAATTGGCTTTCGATAATTCTGGAAAACTATTCCAGTTCCAGCGGCAGTGTCAATTCGCCCGATTGCGCCGACAGGGCGCAAGTCCCGGATTACGGGGGCTTCGGTGGGGAGTCTTATTCAGTGTTCGGTTTTTAAGGAAGAATGATCAATCGGAAAATCAGGCTTTTGTGCGGTTATCGAACACAAACCAACCGCCAAAATCGCTTTCATCCATGCGTGTTTTTTCCACTTGATTTAAAACTGGAACTCAGTTCTAACTAAAAAAGACAGCGGCTCAGGTCGTCACTTTTCGTGACCGAAGCACGTCGCTTTTTTTGGAATTCGAGAACGAGAGTCGACCATGAGCGAACAGATATTTTCCCTGGCTGCCCTGACCGTGCTGGAGCTGTCGCCTCCGGAGATGGTCGAGGTCGCTGCCCGTGCCGGATATAACCATGTCGGCTTGCGGCTGGAACCGGCAACGCCGCAAGAACATCACTTCCCCTTGATGGCAGATGCCGAGTTGCGGCATCGAACGCACCAGCGTCTGCGGGACACCGGGATCAAGGTGCTGGACATTGAGATCCTGCGGTTGAAGCCGGAAACCCGCGTGCAGGATTTCCTTGGCCTTCTGGAAGTCGGTGCCGAGTTTGGCGCGACTGAATTGTTGATCGCCGGCAACGACCCGGACGAAGCCCGCCTGGGCGATAACTTCGCGGCGCTGTGCGACATGGCGGCACCGCTCGGTATCCACCCGCACCTGGAATTCATGCCGTGGACAGACGCACGCGATTTTTCGCAGGCATGGCGCATTGTCGAGAGCGCTGCACGTCCCAACGGTGGGGTTCTGATTGACGCGTTCCACTTCGATCGGTCTGGCTCATCGCTCGCGGAACTGGCCGCCGCCACGGCCAAGGCGCCGCATCGTTTCCGCTACGCACAGCTGTGCGACGTGGCGGGACCGCGCCCCGACGATATGGATGAAATCCTGCGTCAGGCGCGCAATGAACGACGTTTTCCGGGTGACGGCGATTGTGACCTGCACGGCCTGTTGAGCGCGCTGCCCGCCGGTATCCCGCTGAGCCTGGAGACCCCCTCTCGGCAGTTGTTGGAGCAAGGCGTTAGCGCTTTCGACCGGGCGAAGATGGCGCTCGACAAGGCTCATCACGTATTGCAACGGCGCTGATTGGCAGCGTCGCCCGGACATCGGGCGTACACTTTCGCGGCACCGGACACCTCGAAGGCGGCTAAATACGTTGAATATCGACACCCGAATCAAATTCCGCCATCTGGTGTGCTTTCTCGAAGTGGCGCGCCAGGGCAGCCTGGCGCGCGCCTCGGAAAAACTGGCGATCAGCCAACCGGCGCTGTCCAAGACCCTCAAAGAACTCGAAACCCTGCTGACCGCCACTTTATTTGTGCGCAGTAAAAGTGGCGCGGCGTTGACTGAAGCCGGGGTGGCTTTCCTGCGTTATGCCGGGCCGAGCGTACAAGCGCTGCGTGAAGGGGTGAATAGCCTGCGTTCCGGCGAGCATGAGCCCTTCACCGCGCGGCTCGGCGTGTTGTCCACCGTGGAAAGTTTGCTGGTGCCCGAGGTCGTCTGTCGTTTGCATGCCCGGCATCCGGCGTTGGTCGTGAGCGTGGTGACCGGGCCAAGCGCGTACCTGTTGTCGCAATTGCGTGTGGGGGAGCTGGACCTGGTGGTCGGCCGCATGACCGATAGCCCGCAGATCCTGGGGCTGATGTTCGAACATCTGTACAGCGAGTCCATGACCCTGGTGGTGCGTAACGGCCATCCGCTATTGGCTGACCCACACGCGCATGAACACATCGAAAATTATCCGCTGGTGTTGCCGCTGGCGGGGACGACGATTCGCAAATTCGCCGACAGCCTGTTTGTGCAACACAGCATCAGCCCACCGCGCCAGCGTCTGGAAACCCTGTCGTTGATCTTGAGTCGGCGTTATGTGCAGTGCAGTCAGGCGATCTGGGTCGCGCCTTTTGACGCGGTCAGGCAGGACCTGAGTCGAGGTGACCTGGTTGAGTTGGAGTTGGGTATTCGCGAACCCGGTGGTTCTGTGGGGCTGTGCAGCAATCCTGCGTTGACGATGTCCATGGCGGCTCAATGGTGCGTGGAGGTGTTGCGCGAGGTGGGTGAGGAATATCGCGAGGGTTGTTATCCATAACCATTCGGATATGGATAGGGTCGGTTTTTTCAGTTTTGGATGGCGTCTTATCAAGGGAGACTAGGTTGTTGAGTGCTGTTTAGGCAGCGTTAACCGCTGATTTTTATCCATAACAAAAAAGGAAACCGACATGTCTGATGCGGACAACAGCCGTTTCGTCATTCGTGACCGTAATTGGCACCCCAAAGCCCTGACGCCTGACTACAAAACCTCAATCCTGCGTTCCCCGCGTCAGGCGTTGGTGAGCATCCCTCTATCCCAGTCGGAAACCAGCGGCCCGGACTTTTCCCACCTGAAGATGGGGCAGCACGATAACGATCTGCTGCTGAACTTCAATCACGGGGGCTTGCCCATCGGCGAGCGCATCATCGTCGCCGGTCGGATCTGTGACCAGTACGGTAAGCCGATTCCCCATACCCTGGTGGAAATGTGGCAAGCCAATGCCGGTGGTCGCTATCGGCACAAGAAAGACAGCTATCTGGCCCCCATCGACCCTAACTTCGGTGGCGTCGGCCGTGCCTTGACCGACCGCGACGGCAACTACAGTTTTCGCACGGTCAAGCCCGGTCCGTATCCGTGGCGCAATGGTCCCAACGACTGGCGCCCGGCGCATATTCACTTCTCCATCAGTGGCCCGTCGATTGCCACGCGATTGATCACCCAGCTGTATTTCGAAGGTGACCCGCTCATCCCGATGTGCCCGATCGTCAAGTCGATCGCCAACCCGGATGCGGTGCAGAGCCTGATCGCAAAGCTTGATATGAGCATGGCCAATCCCATGGATTGCCTGGCTTATCGCTTTGATATCGTTCTGCGCGGTCAGCGCAAGACCCACTTCGAAAACCGTTGAGGAGGCACGCCCATGCCCGTTGAACTTCTGCCTGAAACCCCGTCGCAAACCGCCGGCCCCTACGTGCATATCGGCCTGGCGCTGGAGGCGGCGGGCAACCCGCCCCGCGAGCAGGAAATCTGGAACGAAATGGCCAAGCCCGGCGCGCCGGGGGAGCACATCCTGTTGCTGGGCCATGTCTATGACGGCAACGGTCACCTGATCCGCGATGCGTTCCTGGAATGCTGGCAGGCTGACCACGAAGGCGTTTACGACAGCGACTACAACCTGGAAAAGCCCTTCAACAGTTTTGGCCGCACGGCGACCACGGAGACTGGCGAGTGGCAGGTCAATACCGTCAAGCCGGGCACCCTGAAGAACGCTGCGGGTGTGCGGATGGCGCCGCACGTCAATGTTTCGCTGTTCGCGCGGGGTATCAATATTCACTTGCAGACCCGTGTGTACTTCGACGACGAAGCCCAGGCCAATGCGGTCGATCCGGTGTTGAATCTGATCGAGCAGCCGCAGCGTCGGGAGACGCTGGTCGCCAAGCGTTGCACGGTTGATGGCAAGTTGGCTTATCGTTTTGATATCCGGATACAAGGCGAGGGAGAAACGGTGTTCTTCGACTTCTGACGGATCACTCCAAAAAGCCCGCTCATTGAGCGGGCTTTTTGCTGTCTGGGCTTTGGAAAACCCGGTGCGGGGTGGCCTGATAACGGGTCATCAGGTCCACCAGCCCACGCCGCTGCCAAGCGTCAGGTAAGCGTAATAGCGCCGCGTTTGGCCCAGAAGAACCCCGTTTTTACCGGGGCGCGCCGCTCATTGGAAAATATTCTAAATAAATTGCATTTAAATCAACACATTGCAGATTTTTCGTATATGATGCGGCCCACACCGAAAGTGAAGGGTGATTAGCTCAGCTGGGAGAGCATCTGCCTTACAAGCAGAGGGTCGGCGGTTCGATCCCGTCATCACCCACCATTCGCTTTATGTGTTACGCGCAGCGGTAGTTCAGTCGGTTAGAATACCGGCCTGTCACGCCGGGGGTCGCGGGTTCGAGTCCCGTCCGCTGCGCCATATTCGGTTACCTGGAACGCTGAACGCCAGGTCACCACAGGAAGCCCGCTCATTGAGCGGGCTTTTTTTTATGTCTGGGATTCAGCTCGGCGATCCCATCTTCTATTGGCGGGACAAGCAATTGCGTAGTTCCCTGTGCACCTATCGCCGACGCGAGCCTCAAGTCGGCTAGTCGGCGCAGAAAGGCTGCGCAGCCGGCGTAAAACCAGGCCCTACGATCACTCTACTCATACACCGACACCCGATTGCGCCCGGCCTTCTTCGACGCAAACAGCGCATGGTCCGCCCAGGCGATCAGGTCGGCATAGTTGATCGAGGGCTGGCTCAGGTCGGCCACCCCCAGGCTGATGGTGAAACGGATGCTCTGGCCGTTGTGCAGCACTTCCAGCCCTTCGACTGCCTTACGCAGACGCTCGGCGAACACCCATCCATTGGTTTTATCGGTGTCCGATAGCACCACGGCGAACTCTTCACCCCCATAACGCCCAGCCACATCGGTTTCGCGCGCATGCTCATGGATCAGCCTGGCGATTTCTTCGATGACCTTGTCGCCCGCCAGGTGACCATAGGTGTCGTTGATCCGCTTGAAATTGTCGATATCCAACATCACCAGGCTGGTGGCATTGCCATAACGCTGGTGCCGCGCATAGGCGCCTTTCAGGCTTTCTTCCCAATGACCGCGGTTGTACAAGCCCGTCAGCCGATCGGTCCTGGAGAGTTGCTGCAATTGCGCATTGGCGGCCTGGAGTTGATGCCGGTTGGTGGCGACGTCAGTGACGTCATAGATCACCAGGCAAATATGCTTGATTTTGCCGTCGGTGGAACGCAGCGGTAACAACGTGGTGTTCTGGTACATGAACTCTTCCTGGCCGGTGATCGGCTGGTAGTTCTTGAACCGCACCAGATACGGGCGCTGCTCCCAGATAGTGAACGCGGGTGTGCCCAGGGTGGCGACGCTTTCCACCTTGCGGCTGAACCATTGCGGGTCGATTTCGGGAAACAGATTCAAAAAATTCTGATTTTGGGCGTCCTTGGGCTGCAACCCGGAGCGGTTCTCCATGAAGGTGTTCCAGACCTGCACGCAATAGTTGCGGTCGAGCACCACAACACCGACGTCGATGTTCTGGACGATTGCCAGCAACCAGTGAAACTCGTTCAGATCGAGAGAATCGTTCATGGCTTAGTTCGTCAAGTAGGCGAGTTTGTGGGTCAATCGTTCGATTGAGTCTTCTGTGAACAGCAACAACAGGTCGAAACGAATATCGTGCCCTTCCAGGCTGTAGCTGATTTCCACGGCCAGGGTCTTTTTCCAGCGCTTGCGGTTGACCTGGATCAGCTCATCGATGCTCGCGTGTTGGCCGAGGATCTGCGGGTGACCTTGAGAAAACACCACATCGATCTGTTCGGCAATGCTGCTCAGGCAGGCACCGATCAGAACGCTGGAGAGGTCTAGCAGCATTTCCATGTCCGAATAGTCGCTGCTGTGGCGCTTCATCAATTGCGCTATGTCGGTGATTTCCGAGTCGTGAAACATCAGCAGGGCTTCGCCAGCGATGCCA
Organism: Pseudomonas emilianonis; assembly: GCF_023072625.1. NCBI lineage: Bacteria > Pseudomonadati > Pseudomonadota > Gammaproteobacteria > Pseudomonadales > Pseudomonadaceae > Pseudomonas > Pseudomonas emilianonis. Next base: position 1,777 of record NZ_JAKNRV010000107.1, on the reverse strand, counting down.
CTGCCGATAAAACCCTGGCAAATGGCTGTGAGTTCGTTGCAACTGCTGGCATCGGTCAGTGCCATGTGCAACTCGCCGACTTCGAGTATGTTCACGTTCGGTACTGGCAACTGCACAAAGACGCCCAACACCTTGGCTATCAGGGCGGCCGCCCGGCCGATGGCAACGTTGATCGTTTCGCGGAACACATCGTGAAAACTGATGACCGTGTTCGCTATCCGACGATTCCCCGGCGACGCGTTGCCGGGTTCTGTCAGGAGCCCCAACTGACTGAGTGTCTGGCGCAGCTCGCTTTCGTCGAAAGGCTTTTTCAGGAACGCCAGCGCGCCCAGCTCAAGCACGCGGCGCACCGCTTCTTCCTGAATGTCACCGGAGATCACGATGACTAGCGCCTTCAATCCTTCGGCGCGTAAGGCGCTCAATACCTGATAACCATCCATTTCCGGCATGGTCAGGTCGAGCAGTACCACCTGCCCCAAACCCCGGCGTATGGCATCCATGGCCTCGCGACCATTCCCTGCCTCTGTGACCGAAACCGGCCAGTCCGCCGGTAGCGCCCGTAATACCTGCTTACGGGCCATGATGGAGTCGTCACATATTAGTAGGGGAATCGCTGACAAAAGATAGGCACTCATCGGTGTTGAATATCAGGCAAAGCACAACAGCCCATCATGCCCCATAAGCACACCAATACCACCTTATTAAACAGTACTTTATTGAGCGCGACATCCGAGCCAGTCACGGTTGACTCGCCAACCCCGGCGCCTCACGAATGATGAAGTGATCCAGGTTCTCAATATTGGCACTGAACACCCCGAACATTTGCTTGCATGTCCAGACTCTTCGATTACACCGGGTCATCGTGCGCACGGTTGAGTCTGATGATGTGAAGTTCTGATAGACGCTCGGGCGTTGCATCAAGACGCTGCGGTGCGCACATTGCTGCCTGGGGTTTGATCGCTGTCAGCTCAAGGCGCAATCAGCCGGTAGCCCACCTGCAACTCGGTAATGAAGTACTGCGGCTGCGCCGGGTCCTCCTCCAGTTTTTGCCGCAAATGCGCCATATGCACGCGTAGATAATGGGCGCGGTCGACGTAATCCAGTCCCCACACTTCCAGCAGCAGTTGCCGGTGAGTCAGTACCCGGCTCTGGCCGCGAATCATCGCGCAGAGCAGGCGGTACTCGATGGGCGTCAGGTGTACCGGCTGGCCCGAGCGCGACACTTCATGGGTCGCCAGGTCGACCTCGATCTCGCCAAACGTCACCTTGCTGGTCGCCACCACGGTGCCGGTCTGCCCATGCCGGCGCAGTTGGGCGCGGATGCGTGCCAGTAGCTCAGGCACGCCGAACGGCTTGGTCAGGTAGTCATCGGCACCCGCGTCCAGGGCGGCGACTTTTTCTTCTTCGCGGTCACGCGCCGACAGCACCAGGATCGGCACCGCGAGCCAGCCGCGCAGCTCGCTGATGAGTTGTTTGCCATCGCCATCCGGCAAGCCGAGGTCGACGATCACCAGGTCCGGCTGACGGCTGGCGGCATGGATCAGCGCACGTTTGACGCTGTCGGCCTCGAACACCTGAAAACCTTCATCTTGCAGGGCAATGCCGACAAAGCGGCGGATGTTGGCCTCGTCTTCAACAATCAGAATGCGTGCAGTGCTCATAGGAATTCCATGGATGGCGGGGTGCCCGCCGGTAGCGTGATGATGAAATGCATGCCGCACACGCGGCCGGGGTTGGCGTCGATGCGTCCGCCGTGGGCCTCGACGATGCGTTTGGC
>NZ_JAKNRV010000106.1:0-14750 GCF_023072625.1 Pseudomonas emilianonis | reverse complement strand
CAGCCCAGCAGCGGGATCACCAGCAGCAACAGCCACCAGCCTGGCGCGGGCGGCCAGAAGCCGATCGCTGGCGGGGCGATCAGCGGTTGGAGTTGGTCGAGGCTGCTCATTGCTTTTTAACCGGGCGTTGCGGGTTGAGGTATTCGCGCAGTTGCTCGACCATTTCGCTCTGGGTGCTCAAGGGCATCAGCAATACCCGCAGTTTCTGCGCGAGCAGCTCCCAGCGGGCGATGCGCGCTTCGGCCTGGGCCTTGTAGGCCTGGCGCAAATCGAAGTTCAGCGTGTCCAGTTCCAGTTGTGCACCGCGTTCGGCAAAGCGCAGCAGCCCGGCGGCGGGCAGGGCATGGTCGAGCGGGTCGGAGATCGGCAACAGCAGCAGGTCGCAGTGGCGTGACAACAGGCTCAGTTGTTGTTCGGCGCCTTCGGTCAGTGCGCGCTCGTCGCAGATCACGATCACCAGGCTGCCCGGGCGCAGCACTTCACGGCCACGGCGCAGGGCCATGCCCAGGGCGTCGGTTTCGGGGTGGCTTTCGGTGTTCAGGCTCTGGTTGACCCGCACCAGGCGGTTGAGCAGTTGCAGCAGGCTTTGCTTGCTGCGTCGCGGTTTGATTTCGTAGTGCTCGTTGTCGCCGAAGACCAGCCCGCCGACACGGTCGTTATGCCCCAGTGCCGCCCAGCCGATCAGGCTGGCCGCCTGGGCCGCGAGCACCGACTTGAACATCTGTCCCGAACCGAAAAACAAGCGGCAGCTTTGCTCGACCATGATGAAAATCGGGCGTTCGCGCTCTTCGTGGAACAGCTTGGTGTGCGGTTCCTGGGTGCGCGCAGTCACGCGCCAGTCGATGGTGCGCACATCGTCGCCAGCCTGGTAGACGCGTACCTGGTCGAAGTCGACCCCGCGCCCGCGCAGCTTGGAGTGGTGCAGGCCGATCAGTGGGCTGCGTTGGCTCGGCGTGGAAAACAGCTGCACTTCGCGCACGCGGTGGCGCATCTCAATCAATTCGCCGAGCGTGACGCGGACTCCTAAACTTGCGTTTATCGATTTCAAGCGACGGCAACGACGTCGAGAATGCGTTGCACTACGCGGTCCTGGTCAATCCCGGCGGCTTCGGCCTCGAACGATAGAATGATGCGATGGCGCAGCACGTCGAACAGCACCGCCTGGATATCTTCCGGGCTGACGAAGTCACGCCCGGCCAGCCAAGCATGGGCTCGGGCGCAGCGGTCCAGGGCGATCGAGCCGCGTGGGCTGGCGCCGTAGGCAATCCACTCGGCCATTTCCGGGTCGAATTTGGCCGGGGTGCGTGTGGCCATGACCAGTTGCACCAGGTATTCCTCCACCGCATCGGCCATGTACAGCCCGAGGATTTCCTTGCGTGCGGCAAAGATCGCCTGCTGGCTGACGCGGCGCTCGGGTTTGGTTTCGCCATTGAGCGCCTCGCCACGGGCCTGCTGCAGGATGCGCCGCTCCACGGCAGCGTCCGGGAAACCGATCTTGACGTGCATCAGGAAACGGTCGAGCTGGGCTTCGGGCAGCGGGTAGGTGCCTTCCTGCTCGATGGGGTTTTGCGTGGCCATCACCAAAAACAGCGGCGACAGCTCGTAAGTACTACGGCCCACACTGACCTGGCGCTCGGCCATGGCTTCGAGCAAGGCCGATTGCACCTTGGCTGGGGCGCGGTTGATTTCGTCCGCCAGCACCAGGTTGTGAAAGATCGGCCCTTGCTGGAACACGAAACTGCCGGTTTCGGGGCGATAGATCTCGGTACCGGTGATGTCGGCGGGCAACAGGTCGGGGGTGAACTGGATACGATGGAACTGCGCTTCAATGCCTTCGGCCAACTCCTTGATGGCCTTGGTCTTGGCCAGGCCCGGCGCGCCTTCTACCAGCATATGGCCGTCGGCAAGCAAGGCGATCAACAGGCGATCGATGAGTTTTTCCTGGCCGAGAATCTGCGTAGAAAGAAAAGTTCGCAGCGCAAGCAGCGCTTCACGATGTTCCATCGATGACGGTTCCTGGAGAGATGAGCCCGGTGGTCGAGAAGCAACGCCGGGCTTGGGGGGCTTACTTTAATGCATCGAGGGGGGTGGCGACTAACGGCGTAACGAGTATTTTTGGCAAAACTTGTAGGAATTTTGTGTGGGAGGCAATCATGCCCGGACGTAGGTGCCAGCGCCTTTGAGGATGTTTTGCAAGGTTTCCTCCACTTCGGCCAAGTCCGATGCGGCCGTGGCGTGGGTGATCTCCAGGAGATCCTTGCCACCCATTGCGTCGGCATCACCGGCTGCCAGCTCTACCCGCAAGGTCGTGTCACTCAGCGTGACCTTCAGCCCATCCAGGGTTGACGGCTCGTAATCCCAGGTCAGCTCCACTTCATCTTCATCGGGGTAGCGGGTCAGCATGAACATCTCGCCGCTTTGACCGTGGCAGCAGAGCATGGCCATGTTGTCTTCTTCTTCGTCACATGGGTTGACGATCAGGTTGGTCGTAATCAATTGCATGGCAGTCCTATGAGTTTATTGGCCGCAAAAGCAGGATTCTGCCACTGCGGCCATATTTATGTCGGTATGAATTCAATTCGTGCGTCATGGTTTGAGTGCAAAGGTTTTAACCGCGTTGGAGAAGGGCGCCGCTGCGTTGCCAAGTGCACTTGTCGCGATGGGCGTCACGGTTCGCCAGGCTCCGTCGAGTATGCGATCAGGTCCGCCAGGCCGGTTATTGGCCGTGTCATCTATTCCGATACCCACCCGCCCCAATCCCGCCCCTAACGAGAAGGCGGTCAGTAAATAACCTACAGGGGGAAATGCGAACCCTAGTGGCGCAAGCACCGTGGTGCCCAAACTCAGATACCCCAACGCTCGGATGACGGTGTTTTTTGTATGGTCTGAATTGAGCACGAATTGGTAATACGCGTCTGATCGAGTGGCAGACTCGGTGCGTTTCTGAGTTTCCTTGAAGGGGTCGTCCACGGTCTTTCCGGCGAACATACCTCCCTCTTCCCAGGCGTGGAGCCGTTCGTAGTAGGCATCGGCACCTTGTTCTTTTGCCAGGTTTTGGTGGATCTGCAAGCGCTTTTGAATGCCGCCGTAAAACAGGGTGCTGGGTGCGTCGTCCATAAGGAAATGACTTAAAAATGAGTTTTCATTATTGGGGTCGGCAATGTGTGCGCCGAGCCACTTATTCATTTCTTTGGGGGAGTCGGACTGAATGATTTGCGGGTCGTTTCCTGGCATGAAGAGCAGCGTTCTCTGGGTTTTCTTGTCTCGAACATAGAATACGTCTGAAGACTGGGCGCCGCTGTAACTGAGGAATTTTATTTCCAGGTCAGGGTCTGGCCGGTAGGGCTTGTTGAGATCGTCAGGTGTGAGTTGTGCAAATGATTTGCCGTGTGGCATTCCGGCCGCCCGCTCAGCGAGGCGCAGGTCTTCCTTGCTCAGGGAGTGATGGTGATATTGCTGGCTGGCGGCCTGTAAGAAATTAACCTTTATACGTGTCGGATACGCTTTTCGGTTCGTGTCCCAATACTGATCAATGTACGTGTCGTATGGCTTTTTATAGGCGTGGTCCCACGTCATTTTCATAAAGTCGTCAGGCGACAGGGGAACCTGGTTTTCAGCGCTGTATGTGTTGGGGGACGAACTGCCGGGCTCGGTATAAATGCCGGTGTAGTGCGTTGAAATCCTTTCTCCGTCAGGCGCATCGAAGACGCCGTTGATACTGGGCTGGTCTTTAGAGTGCCTTGAGTTTTCTTGTATATCAAAACTGGGCTTGCCGTTCTTATAGGTTGAATATCTAAACAGCGGCATGCCTGACGGTAGTTCTTCGCCCTGGATGTTTCGCATGGCTGCATCGGTGAGTGAAATTTTTCTTATGATATATCCCTTGTGGGGGCGCTTGTACGAAGTGTGGTCGTAAGCGATGGTCGTCAAGTAGGTTTTATCTGGATCAACATCTAATCCAAATTGCTGTTTTATCTGATACTTGACGTGCGCTGCTACAAGGTGTCTCGGGCCCCTAACAAGGGGGGAAGTATCCGTTATATGGTTTTCGAGGCCGGGGTTTCGAACGAAGGAATCTCGGTAGTCGGAGGCGGGTGCTCCATCAGGGTGCCCGTGGAATCTTCTTATTTCTTCGGCGTATGAGGTGGGCGCGTAATCCGGGAGATTATCGAGTTTCCATTGCGACGATTTGCCAGCGTTTTGCAGCTTCCATGTTTCGAACCGCTCTTGGTCACTGCTCGGCTGCGGCCTGGGGGCCGGCTGATTGTATTTATCCCACTCGGCAGAATATATGCCGCTGTCGGCGAACGAAATCGGCGGTTTGATGTTGTCCGGTGACAGGATGGGTTGCGAAATGATGGGCGAGGGAGTTGTGGGCGTAATCATGACGGGCCTGCAATAGATGACAGTCGGTAAACCACGCTCCCTGTGTATTTTTTGATTGGCGGTTGGCGCAGGAAAAGTTCCCTGATGTTCGAGGTCTGTTGCTTGATGTGCTGTAGGTATGTGCCGACGGGCTTCGAGTGTGTTAGCTATCTTTGGCTTGAAGCCAGCGCCGGTGACCGGTTTTTTTGTAGTCTGGAGCGTGTGGTTGCCCTTTGTGCAACCCTGCATTGCCAGCCGATGACCGAATATGTCGCAGCGCCGCAAGCAGCTGTCTTCCTACACTCGTTAAGCTGCGCAACGGATGTGCCCTCTGTCGGGAGCCAGACCTGCCCGTCACACCGTCGCCTGGCAAGGTGTACGTCTAATGGAAGTTGTATGTGACCTGATCGTCTTGTCCAGCTTCACCCACCTGTCACCCTGATTCGTTTATGGTGCTTACATCGTTACCTGCGAACAGAGCTGACGGTCTCCCCGCAAGGGGATAACACGCGACGCTTCCATCAATAACAAGCCCAAGCGGAGTACCACAGATGGCGTTCTTCACCGCAGCCAGCAAGGCCGACTTCCAGCATCAACTGCAAGCGGCACTGGCGCAGCACATCAGTGAACAGGCACTGCCACAAGTGGCGCTGTTCGCTGAACAATTTTTCGGCATCATTTCCCTGGACGAACTGACCCAACGTCGTCTTTCCGACTTGGCCGGTTGCACCCTGTCTGCCTGGCGCCTGCTTGAGCGCTTCGACCACACCGAGCCCCAGGTGCGGGTCTACAACCCCGATTACGAACGTCATGGCTGGCAGTCGACCCACACTGCGGTCGAAGTGCTGCACCATGACCTGCCATTTTTGGTCGACTCGGTGCGTACCGAGCTCAACCGCCGTGGCTACAGCATCCACACCCTGCAAACCACCGTGCTCAGCGTGCGTCGTGGCAAGAAAGGCGAGTTGCTGGAAATCCTGCCTAAAGGCACCCAGGGCGAAGGCATCCAGCAAGAATCGCTGATGTACCTGGAAATCGACCGCTGCGCCAACACCGCCGAACTGAGCGTGCTGAGCAAAGAACTGGAGCAGGTGCTGGGCGAAGTGCGCGTGGCCGTGGCCGATTTCGAGCCGATGAAAGCCAAGGTCCAGGAACTGTTGGCCGGTATCGACGCCAGCCAGTTCAGCATCGACGGCGAAGAAAAAGCCGAGATCAAGAACTTCCTGGAATGGCTGGTGGGCAACCACTTCACCTTCCTCGGCTATGAAGAGTTCGTGGTACGTGACGAGGCGGACGGCGGTCATATCGAATATGACGCCGGCTCCTTCCTCGGTCTGACCAAGCTGCTGCGCGCCGGCCTCACCGCCGACGACCTGCGCATCGAAGACTATGCCGTGTCCTACCTGCGCGAGCCGGCCGTGTTGTCGTTCGCCAAGGCCGCACACCCTAGCCGCGTTCACCGCCCGGCCTATCCGGACTACGTGTCGATCCGTGAGATCAACGCCGACGGCAAGGTCATCAAGGAATGCCGCTTCATGGGCCTGTACACCTCGTCGGTGTACGGCGAAAGCGTGCGGGTGATTCCTTATATCCGCCGCAAGGTCGCGGAAATCGAACGCCGTTCGGGCTTCCAGGCCAAGGCTCACCTGGGCAAGGAACTGGCGCAGGTGGTCGAAGTATTGCCGCGTGATGACCTGTTCCAGACCCCGGTCGACGAGCTGTTCAGCACCGTGATGTCGATCGTGCAGATCCAGGAACGCAACAAGATCCGCGTGTTCCTGCGCAAAGACCCCTACGGTCGTTTCTGCTACTGCCTGGCCTACGTGCCGCGTGACATCTACTCCACCGAAGTGCGCCAGAAGATCCAGCAAGTGCTGATGGATCGCCTGAAAGCCTCGGACTGCGAGTTCTGGACGTTCTTCTCCGAGTCCGTACTGGCCCGTGTGCAACTGATTCTGCGGGTCGACCCGAAGAACCGCCTGGACATCGACACGCTGCAGCTGGAAAAAGAAGTGGTGCAGGCCTGTCGCAGTTGGCAGGACGACTACTCCAGCCTGGTGGTCGAAAGTTTCGGCGAAGCCCACGGCACCAACGTGCTGGCGGACTTCCCGAAAGGCTTCCCGGCCGGCTACCGCGAGCGTTTTGCCGCGCATTCGGCCGTGGTCGACATGCAGCACTTGCTCAGCCTGACTGAAGCCAACCCGCTGGTGATGAGCTTCTATCAGCCGCTGGGCCAGGTGTCCGGCCAGCGCGAGCTGCATTGCAAGCTCTACCATGCCGACACCCCGCTGGCGCTGTCCGACGTCCTGCCGATCCTGGAAAACCTCGGCCTGCGCGTGCTGGGTGAGTTCCCGTATCGTCTGCGTCACGCCAAGGGGCGTGAGTTCTGGATTCACGATTTTGCCTTCATCGCCGCCGAAGGCGTGAACCTGGATATCCAGCAGCTCAACGACACCCTGCAGGACGCGTTCGTGCATATCGTCCACGGCGACGCCGAGAACGATGCGTTCAACCGCCTGGTGCTGACCGCCGGCCTGCCATGGCGCGACGTGGCGCTGCTGCGTGCCTACGCCCGTTATATGAAGCAGATCCGCCTGGGCTTCGACCTCGGTTATATCGCCAGCACCCTGAACAACCACACCGACATCGCCCGCGAGTTGACCCGGTTGTTCAAGACGCGCTTCTACCTGGCGCGCAAGCTCGCCGCCGACGACCTGGAAGACAAGCAGCAACGCCTGGAACAAGCGATTCTCAGCGCCCTGGACGACGTTCAGGTGCTCAACGAAGACCGCATCCTGCGTCGCTACCTGGACCTGATCAAGGCCACGCTGCGCACCAACTTCTACCAGACCGACGCCAACGGCCAGAACAAGTCGTACTTCAGCTTCAAGTTCGACCCGCGGGCCATTCCTGAGCTGCCCAAGCCGGTGCCGAAGTTTGAAATCTTCGTCTACTCGCCACGCGTCGAAGGCGTGCACCTGCGCTTTGGCAACGTTGCGCGTGGTGGCCTGCGTTGGTCCGACCGTGAAGAAGACTACCGCACCGAAGTGCTCGGCCTGGTCAAAGCCCAGCAAGTGAAGAACTCGGTGATCGTGCCGGTGGGCGCCAAGGGCGGCTTCCTGCCGCGTCGCCTGCCATTGGGCGGCAGCCGCGACGAGATCGCGGCCGAGGGCATCGCCTGCTACCGCATCTTCATTTCCGGCCTGTTGGACATCACCGACAACCTCAAGGACGGCGCCCTGGTGCCGCCGGTCAACGTCGTGCGGCATGACGGTGATGACCCGTACCTGGTCGTCGCAGCCGACAAAGGCACCGCGACGTTCTCCGATATCGCCAACGGCATCGCCATCGACTACGGCTTCTGGCTGGGCGACGCGTTCGCTTCCGGTGGTTCGGCCGGTTACGACCACAAGAAAATGGGCATCACCGCCAAGGGCGCGTGGGTCGGCGTGCAGCGTCACTTCCGTGAGCGCGGCATCAACGTGCAGGAAGACAGCATTACGGTGGTCGGCGTCGGCGATATGGCCGGTGACGTATTCGGTAACGGCCTGTTGATGTCCGACAAGCTGCAACTGGTCGCGGCCTTCAACCACCTGCATATCTTCATCGACCCGAACCCGAACCCGGCGACCAGCTTCGTCGAGCGTCAGCGCATGTTCGAGCTGCCGCGTTCGGCGTGGACCGACTACGACACCAGCATCATGTCCGAAGGCGGCGGCATCTTCTCGCGCAGCGCGAAGAGCATTGCCATCTCGGCGCAGATGAAAGAACGCTTCGACATCAAGGCCGACAAGCTGACCCCGACCGAGCTGCTGAACGCCTTGCTCAAGGCGCCGGTGGACCTGTTGTGGAACGGCGGGATCGGGACTTACGTCAAGGCCAGCACCGAAAGCCATGCCGATGTGGGCGACAAGGCCAACGACGCGCTGCGCGTCAACGGCAACGAGCTGCGCTGCAAGGTGGTGGGCGAGGGCGGTAACCTCGGCATGACCCAACTGGGGCGTGTGGAATTCGGCCTCAATGGCGGCGGTTCGAACACCGACTTCATCGACAACGCCGGTGGCGTGGACTGTTCCGACCACGAAGTGAACATCAAGATCCTGCTCAACGAAGTGGTGCAGGCCGGCGACATGACCGACAAGCAACGCAACCAGTTGCTGGCGAGCATGACCGACGAAGTCGGCAGCCTGGTGTTGGGCAACAACTACAAGCAAACCCAGGCCCTGTCCCTGGCAGCGCGCCGTGCCTACGAGCGTGCCGCCGAGTACAAGCGCCTGATGAGCGACCTGGAAAGCCGTGGCAAGCTGGACCGCGCGATCGAGTACCTGCCGACCGAGGAACAGCTCAGCGAGCGCGCCGGCACCGGCAAGGGGCTGACCCGTCCGGAGCTGTCGGTGTTGATCTCCTACAGCAAGATCGACCTCAAGGAAGCCCTGCTCAAGTCGCAGGTGCCGGATGACGAGTACCTGACCCGTGACATGGAGACCGCGTTCCCACCGAGCCTGGTCGCCAAGTTCGGCGAGGCGATGCGTCGCCACCGTCTGAAGCGCGAGATCGTCAGCACCCAGATCGCCAACGATCTGGTCAACCACATGGGCATCACCTTCGTTCAACGACTCAAAGAGTCGACCGGCATGAGCCCGGCGAACGTGGCCGGCGCTTATGTGATCGTGCGTGACATCTTCCACCTCCCGCACTGGTTCCGTCAGATCGAAGCCCTGGACCACCAGGTTTCTGCCGACGTGCAACTGGAGTTGATGGACGAGCTGATGCGCCTGGGCCGTCGCGCTACGCGCTGGTTCCTGCGCAGCCGTCGCAACGAGCAGGACGCCGGGCGTGACACCGCACACTTCGGTCCGCACCTGGCGGCGTTGGGCCTCAAGCTCGACGAACTGCTGGAAGGCCCGACCCGCGAGGGTTGGCAGAACCGCTATCAGGCCTACACCGAAGCCGGCGTACCCGAGCTGTTGGCACGCATGGTTGCAGGCACTACCCACCTGTATACCTTGCTGCCGATCATCGAAGCCGCCGACGTGACCGGGCATGACGCCGCCGAAGTGGCCAAGGCCTACTTCGCCGTCGGCAGCGCCCTGGACTTGCCGTGGTACCTGCAGCAGATCAGCGATCTGCCGGTGGCCAACAACTGGCAGGCTGCGGCCCGCGAAGCCTTCCGCGACGACGTGGACTGGCAGCAACGGGCGATCACCATTTCCGTACTGCAAATGGCCGACGCGCCACAAGACATGGAAGCCCGCGTGGCCCTGTGGCTTGAGCAGCACCAGGACATGGCCGATCGTTGGCGCGCAATGATGGTGGAAATCCGTGCGGCGGTTGGCACGGACTACGCCATGTACGCGGTGGCCAACCGTGAGTTGCTCGACTTGGCGTTGAGTGGTCAGTCGGTGCTGCAGCCGGCTTGATTCAGCGGTAAAGCAACGGTGGGAGGGGGCTTGCCCCCGATAGCGGTGTATCAGTCATGTAGTTGTTGACTGACACGCTGCTATCGGGGGCAAGCCCCCTCCCACATTTTGTTTGTGCGTTTACTGGAGATCAGTGGTGCTTGAGTAGTTTGGTTTCCAGCTGATCCAGGTGCTGGGTCATCAACGACACGGCTGCGCTGACATCCTGTTGCTCCACCGCCTCCACGATTGCTACATGCTCCTGCCACGCGCAGTACGTGCAGGCTTTCGCTTGAAACTGCGCAATGATCAACGACGTCAATGGCACCAGGCTATTGAGGAACTGTGCCAGCGGCCCATTGCCGGCAATGGCCGCCAATTGCAGGTGAAACTCCCCCGACAAGCGAATCGCCGGCCCGCGCTGGTCGCCCTGGATGCACTCGCGTTCGCGGGCAATCAGCTCGCGCAGTTGGCGTATCTGCGCGGGCGTGGCCTGTGCGCAGGCCAGTTGCACCACGGTCATTTCCGTCAGGCGTCGTGCTTCCAGAATCTGCCGCGTTTGCTGTGCATCTGGCGTAGCCACTTGGGCGCGCTGGTTGGGGCGTAGAATGATCACTTGTTGCTGGGATAGCTTGGCCAGTACCCGGCGAATCACGCTGCGGCTCACACCAAAGGTTTCGCCCAGGCTGTCTTCGGTAAAGCGGCTGGAGGGGCCGATGCGTTGTTCGAGGATGGCGTCGAACAGCCGGGGGTAGATGTCGTCCACGGCGGGCTTTTTACCTGCCACCAGGCGCAGGGCAGGGAGGATGGGATCGCGTTGCAGGGCGTGGGCGCTCATGGCCGGTCTCCAAAAAATCAGCTACCCAGGTGGTCGTCCGGGATGTTCAAGCGAATGCCCATGCGCAGGCCTTCCTGGAGGATGTGTCGGCGCATCTCGGCACTTGCCAGCGCGCTGTTCTTGTTGCGGATGGCGCGCACCACTGCGTCGTTTTCCTGCAGGCGCTCCGCGAGGTGTTCGGGAGAATTGCGCAGCACCTGAGCGCTTTGCTTGAGGGCGTTGCTGGTTTGCTGCACTACGTTCTGGAAGATCGGGTTGGAGGTGAGGGCGAACAGTTCTTCGTGGAAACCGATGTAGGCGTTCATGCCCGCTTCGGCATCGCCGGCGTCCAAGGCTTCGCGCATGTCCATCAAGGTCAGGCGCAGTTGGCCGACTTCCTTGCTGCTGATGGATTGGGCCACCAGGCCGACAATGAACGGCTCCAGGGTGTAGCGCAGTTGCAGGATGTCTTCGAGGCTGGCGTCGGCCACGGCGTCGCTCGATTGCGGCTCGCTGATGCTGGTTTCCAACACCACTACGCCCTTGCCGGGCATGGCGCGCACCAGGCCGAGGGTTTCCAGCACGATCACGGCTTCACGCAGGCTCGGGCGGCTGATGCCCATTTGTTCGGCCAGTTCACGCTGGCCGGGCAGCATTTCGCCCCGGCGCCACTGGCCCCGCGCCAGGGCGGCGCGGAGTTTTTCTACGACTGAATTGACGACGGTTGAGGGGGTGATCACGTCGATGGCTCCTTGATGTTGCGAATACAATTGCCACAAAGGCGACGATTAAGTGTGGGAGGGGGCAAGCCCCCTCCCATAGGTGATCTGCGTCGATCATGCAAAGGGATCAGAACTCCTGATGCGCCGGCACTACCGGTTTTTTAGCCTGGAACGCGTAACCCTGCTCGCCGTCGAGCACCTTGTTGGCGCGCTGGATGTCGATGTCTTTTTCCCAGCGCGCAATGGCGATGGTGGCGACGCAGTTGCCGATCAGGTTGGTCAATGCGCGGCCGATGCCCATGAACCAGTCCACGGCCAGCACCAACACCAGGCCGACCACCGGAATCGCCGGGATGGCCGTGAGTGTCGCCGCCAGAATCACCAGCGCCGAGCCCGGAATGCCATGGGCGCCCTTGGAGGTGATCAACGATACCAGCAGGATGGTCAACAGGTCGGTCATCGACAGCGGTGTGCCGGTGGCATTGGCAATAAACACGATGGCCAGGGTCAGGTAGATCGAGAAGCCGTCGAGGTTGAACGAATACCCCGTCGGAATCACCAGGCCCACGGTGGAACTGCCAATGCCCAAGTGCTCGAGTTTACGCATGATCTGTGGCAGCACCGCATCGGATGACGCGGTGCCCATCACGATCAGTAGCTCTTCGCGCAGGTACTTGAGCAGCGGCAGCATGCGCAGGCCGGAGAGGCGCATGACCAGGCCGAGGATCAACCCGACAAACATAAAGCAGGTCAGGTAGAACAGACCCACCAGGCTGCCCAGGTGTTGCAGCGAATCCAGGCCGTAGGTGCTGGTGGTAAAGGCGATCGCCCCGAATACGCCAATCGGCGCCAGGCGCACGATCATGCCCATGATGCGGAAAATCACATGGCTCAGTTCGTTGATCAGCCGCGAGATGCCCGAAGCGGCTTCGCCCACCAGGTTCAGCGCGCTGCCGAACAGTACCGAGAACAGCAGCACTTGCAGCACGTTGTTGTCGGCAAATGCGCCGATCACCGAGTTGGGGATCAGGTCCATCAGGAACTGGCTGGTGCCCCTGACGTGCTGGCCCTTGTCGGCCAGTTCATGCAAGCCTGCGGAGGACAATTGCTCCAGGTGGATATTCGCGCCGGTGCCGATACCGGTGCTGAAGGCCATGATCAGGCCGATCACCAAGGCGACGGTGGTCAGCACTTCAAAATAAATCACTGACTTCAAGCCGATGCGCCCGACCTTTTTCAAGTCGCCGGCGCCGGAGATACCGCTGACCACCACGCAGAACACGATCAGGCCAATCAGCATCTTGATCAGCTTGATAAAGCCGTCACCCAAGGGTTTGAGTTGCGAGGAGAATTCGGGGAGGGCCAAGCCGCAGATGATGCCGAGCATCAGACCTATCAAGACTTGCAGGAAAATCGAACGCGAGCACCATCTGAGCATGGGAGGGATCTCTATTCGGTGCCCTGGTGGTTCCAGGGCTTAATTGTTGTGGTCTTACCGGTAAGTCCAGTGCGTGGCCAGTCTACGCTTGGGTTTTTCCCGATCACAAGTAAATATTCCGCGCTTGGCGGGTCCCGGTCTGACCAGTTGCTCTGTGAGGGCGGCGCTTGAGCGGTTGGCGGGGCGCAAATTTTTTCGCTTATCATCCGCGCCTGAGCACGCGAGGTGATGGATGGACAAACCAGGGCTGACCAGCAACGAAGCGGGGCTGACCCATTGCAGTTGGCGTATCGCTGCGCCGGAATATCCGCATTACCACGACCACGAATGGGGCGTGCCGGTGGCGGATGACATTCAGTTGTACGAGAAGATTTGCCTGGAGGGTTTTCAGGCGGGGATGGCGTGGATCACCATCCTGCGCAAGCGCGAGCACTTTCGGCGGGCGTTCGACGGTTTTGATTTTCGCCGGGTGGCGCAGTACGGCGAGGCGGATATCCAGCGGCTCATGGCTGATCCAGGCATCGTGCGCAACCGCGCGAAGATCGTCTCGACCCTCAACAATGCGCGCAGGGCATGCGAGTTGGTGCAGGAGAGCGGTTCGCTGGCGAAATGGCTCTGGTCATTCGAACCGGCGCCTGAAGAGCGCCCGGCGGTGGTGGACCTGGCTTACTGCAAGGCCAACCCGACATCACCGGCGTCGGTGCGATTGTCCAAGGCCTTGAAGAAACGCGGGTGGACCTACGTGGGGCCCACCACGATGTACGCGTTGATGCAGGCGATGGGGATGGTCAATGATCACCTTGAAGGCTGTGTCTGCCGTGAGCGGGTCGAAGACCACCGCCGCCTGTTCAGGCGCCCCTGAATCGTGTGGGAAGGCCCGTTAGCCAATGTGTTGGAGAATGTCACGCACCTTGTCCAGGGCCGGGTCGATGTCCAGGGTTTCGATCGCGCCGAAGCCGATGATCAGGCCCGGGCGTACCGGCGTGTCGTGAAAGAACACATCGAGTGGATATAGGCCCACTTCCATCTGGCGTGCCAGTTCCAGCAGCCGCGGGATGTCCACCGCCACCTTGCACAGCGCTGCCATATGAAAGCCGGCCACGGTGGGCACCGCGTCGAACCACGGCGACAGGTCACCCGCCAGGCGTTGCAGAATGCGCTCGCGGCGCCCGGCATACACGCTGTGGCAGCGGCGAATGTGCTTGAGCAGGTAGCCTTCGCTGATGAATTTGGCCAGCGCCCATTGCGGCAGGGTGGAGCTGTGTTGATCAGTCAATTGCTTGGCCTTGAGCACCGCGCCATAAATCGCCGGCGGCAGTACCGCATAGCCCAGGCGCAACTCCGGCAGCAGGGTTTTGGAGAAGGTGCCGACGTAAGTGACCACGCCACGGGTGTCCATGCTTTGCAGGGAGTCGGTGGGGCGGCCTTCGTAACGGAATTCGCTGTCGTAGTCGTCTTCGATAACGATCGCCCCCAGCTCGAACGCGCGGGCCAGCAGGGCTTCGCGGCGCGCCAGGCTCATGGGCATGCCGAGGGGAAACTGGTGGGACGGTGTCACATAGATCAGCCGCGCGCCGTCGGGGATCATCTCGACCTGGATGCCTTGATCGTCGACAGGCACCCCGATGACGTTTGCCCCCATCGCCATGAACAGCTGGCGCGCCGGACTGTAGCCGGGGTCTTCCATGGCGACGATGCTACCCGGCTCCAGCACCACGCGGGCGATCAGGTCGAGTGCCTGCTGCGCGCCGTTGGTGACCACAATGTCGTCGGCGCTACATTTGACCCCACGGGAGAACGCAATATGCCCGGCGATGGCGCTGCGTAACGCCGGCAGGCCTTCGGGCTGGCTGTAGAAGCCACTGTTCTGGGCAATACGCCGCAGGGCGTCCTGGGTGCAACGCCGCCATTCATCCTGGGGGAATTGCTGGCGGCTGGTGGCGCCGCCGATAAATTCGTAGCGCAGGGTGCTGCCGTGTGTTGGGTGGCGCATGGCCGAGGGCAGTGCC
>NZ_JAKNRV010000105.1:0-14761 GCF_023072625.1 Pseudomonas emilianonis | reverse complement strand
TGGCCGTCACCATCATCACCGCGCCAAACCCGCCGGCGCAGTCCAGCTTTACCCCGTCGCCAACAAAACTCTTCTGCAAACAGATGCTGCCGTCCGGCTTCGGATAGCGCAGTTGCTCGGTGGAAAAAATCGAAGGTGCCCTGCAAGCCGCGCTGGATGACCTGTCTGTGGATAACTGGGCGGCCGCCGCCACTGGCATCATGACCACCGACACCCTGCCAAAAGGCGCGAGCCGCCAGTTCGTGCACGACGGCGTCACCGTCACCGTGACCGGTATCAGCAAGGGCGCGGGCATGATCCGTCCGAACATGGCCACCATGCTCGGCTATATCGCTACCGACGCCAAAGTCTCCCGCGATGTGCTGCACAGCCTGATCCTGGACGGCGCCAACAAGTCGTTCAACCGCATCACCATCGATGGCGACACCTCGACCAACGACTGCTGCATGCTGATCGCCACCGGCCAGGCCAACCTGCCCGAAATCACCGAGGCCAGCGGCCCGCTGTTCGCCGCGTTGAAGCAAGCGGTGTTCGAAGTGTGCATGGACGTGGCCCAGGCCATCGTGCGTGACGGCGAGGGCGCCACCAAGTTCGTCACGGTTGAAGTCAACGGCGGCGGCAACCACCAGGAATGCCTGGATGTCGGTTACACCGTGGCTCACTCGCCGCTGATCAAGACCGCGCTGTTCGCCTCCGACCCGAACTGGGGCCGTATCCTCGCTGCCGTCGGCCGTGCCGGTGTGCCGGACCTGGACGTGAGCAAGATCGACGTGTTCCTCGGTGACGTGTGCATCGCCAGCCGTGGCGCCCGCGCCGAGAGCTATACCGAAGCCCAGGGTTCGGCGGTGATGCAGCAGGAAGAAATCACCATCCGCATCGAGCTCGGTCGCGGCGAGTGCAGCGAAACCATCTGGACCACGGACCTGTCCCACGAGTACGTGAAGATCAATGCGGAATACCGTACCTGAAGCCCGGAGGATAAGCGCGGTGAAACGAGTGCATGTAGCAGCAGCGGTGATCCGCGGCGTCGACGGCAGAATCCTGCTGGCGCGCCGTGCCGATACCCAGCATCAGGGCGGCCTCTGGGAATTTCCCGGCGGCAAGGTGGAGGCCCAAGAGTCGGTCGCCACTGCGCTGTCCCGCGAGTTGCAGGAAGAGCTGGGTATCCAGGTCACCACGGCGCGGCCGCTGATCAAGGTGCGGCATGACTATCCGGACAAGCAGGTGTTGCTGGATGTCTGGGAAGTCTCGGCTTTTACCGGCGAGCCCCATGGTGCCGAAGGGCAGCCGCTGGAGTGGGTGGTCCCTCGGGACTTGCTCAACTATGAGTTCCCTGCAGCCAATGCGCCGATCGTTGCCGCCGCACGGTTGCCCGGTGACTACCTGATCACTCCGGGTGAGCTGGAAACCGCGCCGCTGTTGTGCGGTATCCGGAAAGCCATCGCGGGCGGTATCAAACTGGTTCAACTGCGCGCGCCGAACGGTTACGACCCCAAGTACCGTGACCTGGCGGTAGACGCCGTGGGCCTGTGTGCTGGCAAGGCGCAGTTGATGCTCAAGGGGCCGTTCGAATGGCTGGGGGATTTTCCTGCAGCCGGTTGGCACATGACGTCGGCGCAACTGCGCAAATACGCAAGCAAGGGCCGACCGCTGCCGAAGGATCGCTGGTTGGCGGCGTCCTGCCATAACGCTGAGGAACTGGCGCTGGCGGAAATGATGGACGTGGATTTTGTCACGCTGTCGCCGGTGCAGCCGACCCAGACCCATCCCGATGCCCAGCCGTTGGGTTGGGAGCAGGCGGCCGCGTTGATCCGTGGGTTCAGCAAGCCGGTGTATCTGTTGGGTGGGGTTGGGCCGGCTGAGCGCGAGCAGGCGTGGGAAGCTGGGGCTCAAGGCGTGGCAGGGATTCGGGCGTTTTGGCCGCAAGATTGAGGTAGCGTTTGCTGGCCTCATCGCGGGCAAGCCCCCTCCCACATTGGAAGGTGTTCACAAATCCAAATGTGGGAGTGGGCTTGCCCGCGATGGCGCCAGACCAGACACCTGATAATCAGTTCAGTGGGGTTTGGCCGCCGCCTGCCACAACACCTCCGCCACCCCCTGGCGCTTGGCAATCACCCGCGCCGCCACAAACAGCAAATCCGATAGCCGGTTGATATACGCCAAACCCACCCCTTCCAACGGTTCAACCGCATTCAGGTGCTGGCAGCGTCGCTCCGCACTGCGCGCCGCGCTACGGCATACGTGGGCCTGGGCGATCAGCGCTGAGCCACCGGGCAAGATGAAATTCTCCAGGGGGCCGACCTCTTCGTTCCAGCGATCAATCGCCGCCTCCAGCCGATTCACCTCCGCCGCATTCAGCGCCTTGTAAACCGGCATCGCCAGCTCCCCGCCCAGGTCGAACAGACGATGCTGGCAAGGCGTCAGCACTTCGATCACATCCTTCAGGTGCGGATGCTTGCCGCTTTGCTCTTCAAGGCCGGCCAGCAGCAAACCCAGCTGACTGTTCAGGGTGTCGACTTCGCCGATGGCCTCCACCCGTGGGTGGTCCTTGGGCACGCGGCGGCCGTCGCCGAGGCCGGTTTCGCCCTGGTCGCCGGTACGGGTGTAAATCTTCGACAGGCGAAAGCCCATGGTCAGTGCTCCAGTTGGGTAAGTTCAGCGGGGGACAATTGGCTGCCAGCCAGGGGCAGGCGCAAGGTAAAGCAGGTGCCTTGGCCCAGGGTGGAATGCACTTCCATCTGCCCTTTGTGGTTGTTGGTGATGATGAAGTACGACACCGACAGCCCCAGCCCGGTGCCCTGGCCGATTTCCTTGGTGGTGAAGAATGGCTCGAAGGTACGTTTACGCACGTTCTCGCTCATGCCGATGCCGTTGTCTTCGACTTGTATCTCCGCCCAGGGCGGGTTGAGGCGGGTGCGCAGGATGATGCGCCCCGGCTCGCGGTCGTCTTCGCGCTGATGAATGGCCTGCGCCGCATTTTTCAGCAGGTTGAGCAGCACTTGTTCCAACTCGTTGGCGGTGCCCGGCACCGGGCCGAGCTGCGGGTCGAACTGGCGGATGATCGCCTGGCCTTTGAAATCGAAGCCGATGGCCAGGTCAAAGTCGTTGCCGGCGATTTCCACCGCTTGGTCGATCAACGCCGGCAAATCACAAGGGGCCATCTGCCGGTTGCTGAGGCGACTGAAACTGAGCATGTGGGTAACGATTTTCGCCGCCCGTGCGCCGGCCTGCTGGATACCGTCGAGCAATTGCGGGACTTCGCGGCTTTGCAGGTAGCGGTTGACCGTCTGCAGTTCGATGCCCACCTGTTCGGCGTGTTCCTGGTTCTTGGGCAGGTCGGGGGACAGGCGGCGGCGGATGTTCTGCACGTTATGCAGGATCGCCCCCAGTGGGTTGTTGATTTCATGGGCCATGCCTGCGGCAAGGCCGCCGACGGAGAGCATTTTCTCCGACTGCACCATCATTTCTTCCAGGGACAGGCGCTGGGTGATGTCATCGATCCGGATCACCACACCGCGCCCGGCGCCGCCCATCAGCGGATAGAACGTCAGGGCGTAATGCTTGGGCTCATCGTCCTTGACCCAGGTGACGCGCTCGATGCGTTCCACCGTGTGTTGCTCGACCGTGGCCTTGATCTGCGGCAGGTAGGGCTTGAGCGGTTGGAAGGCGAGGAAGATCGGCTGGTTCAGCGCTTCATCCAGCCGCGTGCCGGAAAGCGCAGTGGCTTCCTGGTTCCACTGGGTGACATAGAGTTGTTCATCCAGGGCGATCAGCGCCGAGGGCATCGAGTCGATAATGCTGTTCAGATAGTTCTGGAAACCGGTGAGCTTTTTCTCGATCTTGCTGCGAACCTGGACTTCCAGCTCCAGCTTGCGGTTGGTATGACGGGTCTCTTCGGCCAGACCCTGTGCCTGGTCGTAAGCCGCCTGAGCCTCATCGCGCGCCCGCTTGAGCTGCTGCTCGCGGGCCTCGATACGCGACAACATGGTGTTGAAGGCCTCTGCCAGGCTGCCGATTTCGTCACGGTTTCCACGGCCGGCGCGCAGTGCGTAGTTCTCTTCGCGGGTGACCTGGCGCGAGAGCTCTTCCAGCTCATGGATCGGCCGGGTGATCAGGCGTTTGATCTGCCGGGCGATGACCAGCCACAGCAGCACGCTGAAAATCAGGATGCCCAAGCTGGCTGTCAACGTGCCGGTGTAGAACGCCACCGGCAACTCACTGCTGGCGACCAGCAGTAAATGCCCGGAAGGCTGGCCGGGGCGGGGCAGGGTGATGACCTGGTTGCTGCGAAACTCGGTGACGCGCCAGGCCTCGATATGCCGGTAGTTGTCCGGCAGATGCAAGCGGTCGCCGTGTTGCATCTGCGCCAGGCGGTTGCCCTCCGCGTCGTACAACGCGGCGGCGCGCAGCGGCGAATAGCTGGTCAGCTCATTGAGCAGGGCGTCGGCCTTGTCGGGCGACTCAAGGGCTTCGGCGGCGAGCGCCGGGTTGGACACCAGTCGACCGATCGCCTGCAGCGCCTGGGGCGCCATGCTCTCCTGGGAAATCCAGTAGGCGGCACTGATAAAAGTCAGGTTGGCCACCAGCAAGACGGTGGTCAGCAGCACCAACAGGGCGGCCAGCAGTTTCTGCCCTACCGGTAGGTTTTCAAGACGCTGGCGCAGTGGCATCAGGGGTTTCACAGGTAATAGACGAGTAGGCAGGGTAGCGCGTGCCTCAGTCGCTGGGCAATCCGCGTGCAATCAGTTGGTCGACGAGGCGCGTCTGCACCTGTTGCAGATGCGGCAGCGTCAACCGGTGCCGAGCAGCGGCCCTGCAGGCATAGCCCAGCAGGTAGCTGATTTCGGTGCGCCGCGCACTGGCCACGTCCTGGAACATCGAGGAGTAATTGGCCGCCGTGGCCTGGATCACCCGTTCCACTTCCGTGTGCAGGTCCTGCGCTGCTGCTGGCTGGCCGCAGCATTCCAGCAACTCGGCCAGTTCGGCGCATAGGGTCGCGACTTCACACTGATGGGCTTGCAGGCCGCCATTGTGGCATTGGTACAGCACGGTCAGCGGGTTGATGGCGCAATTGAGTGCGAGCTTGCGCCACAGGCGCGTAAGAATGTCGCTGCTCCATTCGTGAGGAATGCCCGCGGCGCACAAGTCGTCCAACCACAGCGGGGCAGTGGGGTGACTGGCGTCCCCCAGCCAGGTGTAGCCGTGGCCGGCAAACACCACGCGCCAATCGCCGTCGCGAAATGCGCCTTCGGTGCTCGAGGCAAAAATGCAGCGGGCATGAGGTAACTGCGCGGCGACGGCGTCCTGGCTGCCCAGGCCGTTTTGCAGCAGGATCAATTCGGCGCCCGGTGCGAGACGCGGTTGCAGTTGTGCGACTGCGCTTTGAGCGTCGTAGGCTTTGCACGCCACCAGTAAGCGATGAATCGGCTCGGGGCTGTCGGGCGTTTCGCCGAGTACCGGGTAAGTGTGCGCTACGCCGTGCTCCACCAGGGTCAGCCCACTGGCTGTCTGATAGCTGGCCAGGCGTGCCGCATCACGCAGGATCAGCTTCACCGGCACGCCGGCACGGGCAAGGCGGGTGGCCCACAGCGTGCCAAGGCTGCCGGCGCCGAGAATATGCCAGGTGGTCGACATCAGTTTGTGCTCCGTAGGGTCGCTCACAGCGAATAGGGCGAAAGAACCGCTATAATGCTCCGGCATTTTAGCTTGGGCGCGCTCCATCTCTACTGAGCCCGCCCCTTATATTGGAGAAATGACATGCCTTCGTTCGACGTGGTATCCGAACTGGACAAACACGAAGTCACCAACGCCGTCGAGAACGCCGTCAAGGAGCTGGACCGTCGCTATGACTTGAAAGGCAAGGGCAGTTTCGAATTCAAGGAAAAGGAACTGACCGTCAACCTGACCGCTGAAGCCGATTTCCAACTGGAAGCGATGATCGAGATCCTCAAGCTGGCCCTGGTCAAGCGCAAGATCGACGCACAGTGCCTTGAAGTCAAGGACGCCTACGCTTCCGGCAAGTTGATGAAGCAGGAGGCCGTCCTCAAGGAAGGCATCGACAAGGAGCTGGCGAAGAAGATCGTGGCCCATATCAAGGATGCCAAGCTGAAAGTCCAGGCCGCCATTCAGGGTGAACAGGTGCGCGTCACCGGCAAGAAGCGTGATGACCTGCAAGAGGCCATCGCGTCCCTGCGCGCCAAGACCTTCGACATGCCGCTGCAGTTCAATAACTTCCGCGACTGATGGCATTTTGGGGAACCTGAGGACGTTTTTGACGTCCCACGCCCCAGAAACCGCGCCTCACATTGAGCCCTTCCGGGCTCAATTGCGTAATGGGCACTCAATAACGCCGCACACCCGGTAAACAGGAGCATGTAGATGGATTTAAACGCTGAAGTGGATCACCTGATCAAGACCTCCCAGTCGTGGATCCCGATGATCATGGAGTATGGCAGCCGGGTATTGCTGGCAATGATTACGCTGGCTGTCGGCTGGTGGCTGATCAACCGACTGACCCACAGAGTGGGGCGCTTGCTGGCCATCCGTAATGCGGACCTGGCGCTGCAGCACTTCATCACCAGCCTGGCGAACATCGTGCTGAAAGTCATGCTGATCGTCAGCGTGGCCTCGATGATCGGCGTGGAAACCACCTCGTTCGTCGCCGCTATCGGTGCCGCGACCCTGGCCATCGGCCTGGCCTTGCAAGGCAGCCTCGCCAACTTCGCCGGCGGCGTGCTGATTCTGTTGTTCCGGCCGTTCCGCATCGGTGACTGGATCGAAGCCCAGGGTACTTCCGGTACTGTCGACAGTATCCAGATCTTCCACACCGTGCTGCGTACCGGTGACAACAAGACTGTGATTGTGCCGAACGGCATCTTGTCCAACGGCATCATCACCAACACCAACCGTCAGCCTACCCGCAAGGTGGTGTTTGATGTGGGTGTGGACTACGAGGCCGACCTGCAGAAAGCCCGCGAAGTGCTGCTGGAACTGGCGAAAGACCCACGGGTATTGGCTGACCCGGCTGCGGTGGCGGTGGTTTCGACCCTGGGCGACAGTTCGATCACAGTGTCTTTGCGCTGCTGGACCAAGACGGCGGATTATTGGGATGTCGTGTTCATGCTCAATGAACTGGCGCGGGATCGCTTGAAAGCGTCGGGGATCGATATTCCATTTCCGCAGCGGGTTATTCGCGTGATGCAGGAAACAGCGGCGAAGTAATGAAAGGCATTTGCACTTAACTTGGCTGATAGGACAGGTTAAGTGCGCGAGCGTTAATGTCGTTAGTTAGCTTGCTAGTTATTTTACTGCTGAAATAACACTGCAATAAAAAAGCCGCTCCCTTGCATGCAAGGGAGCGGCTTTTCATTTAAGGCCGAAGCCTTAAGTCATCGTTGTAATCGAACGGGCAATTACAAGATGTTCAGCGGGTATTGCGCGATCAGACGCAGCTCGTCGATAGACGCCGAACCGTAGTACACACCGTCAGACGAACGATAGGTGGCTTGACGGACGCGCAGGCTCAGGTCTTTTGCTGGGCCGCTCTGGATCACGTATTTGGCTTCGATGTCGCGTTCCCACTCTTTGCCGTTCGAGGTCACGGCGGTCTGGGCGCCGCTACCGGTTACGTAACGAGTCATGAAGCTCAGGCCAGGAATGCCGAAGGTCGCCATGTTGATGTCGTAACGAGCCTGGTAGGACTTTTCGCCTTCGGCGTTGAAGTCGGAACGGGCAATGGAGTTGGCCAGGAAAATCGTGCCGCCGCCGTCTACGCCGTAGCCGTAGTCGCCGTCGCCGGTAACCTTCTGGGCTGCCAGGGTGAAGGTGTGAGCGCCGATGGTGTACGCACCTTGCAAGCTGAATGCACGGTTATCAAGCTTGGTGGTTTTGTCGTAGTAGGCGCGTTGCTTGCCTTCACCATCACTTTTCGTGTCGTAGATGTTGAAGTCCAGCGCGAAGGACTGATCTTCGCTCAGCGCATGGGTCCAGTTCAGGTTGCTGTAGTATTTACGGAAGTAATCTTCGGTTTTCGCGTAGTACAGGCTACCGGTGAACTCTGGGGTGAAGGAGTAGACGCCACCGACAAAGTCGGTTTTCGTCAGACCCAGGCTGTCATGGTAGGTCTGGTTCTGCGCTACGCTGGAGGTGAAGTGACCGCCTTCCAGTTTCAGGCCCTTGATCTCGTTACTGGTGATCGAGATACCTTGCGGCAGCTCCGGCAGCAAACGGCTGTCGTCGGAAGCGTACACAGGGGCGGTGGTGTACTGGTCGCCGATTTTCAGAACAGTGTCGGAGAGGCGGAACTTAACCGCGGCGCCGCCTTTGGAGTAATCGTCTTGCGAGCGACCATCGGAACCGCTTGGGAACAGGCCGGTACCGGCGCGACCCTTGCCGCTGTCGAGCTTAACGCCCAGCAGACCGATCACGTCAACACCAACACCGATGGTGCCTTGAGTGAAGCCCGATTGGTACAGGGCGTTGAAGCCTAGACCGGTTTCTTCGGCGCGGCTCTTGTTCTTGCCGTTGACTTTATCGTAGCCACCCAGTTGCTCATTGCGGAAGTCGCGGCTGAAATACAGCGCACGGGTATTAATACCGAAAGTGCTGTCTTCAACAAAGCCCTTGGAATCATCCTGGGCGGACGCCATTGCGAACTGCGAGGTGCCTGCTGAAACAGCGAGGGCGATCATGCTCCACTTCATCACGCGCATCGTGATTTGCTCCTTTGGTTTTAGGAAGAGTACTGCCGTCCCACCTGTATTTTTATCTGGGCGGCTCTTTCTTTTTTGTGTCAGCGCAAAGTTATATCACGCTGACTCTAATGACGATACTTACCCATCTTTCCTTTCAGCTTCTTTACGAGGCTGTCGTAAATTGCTAGATCCGTGTCGCAAATTCACAGTCCGAATGCAACCGGACTGACAACTTCAATGCTCTTTTCAAACCCCTTTCATAGTTTGAATGCGTCCTTGTTCCGCATTGACCCGCTGCTGTTCTTATCGCGAAACACCCGCTTCCTGAAGGGTGCCGTTGCCGACGATGTGGGTGTGAATGCAACAAGCGCGCCCAAACCGGTAACTGAATGTCATTTTTTCGTGAAAAACCTTGCTGCACTGTAAAAAGCGCATAAGCACGGGCTTCTTACGCCGTTTGGTTTGCTCTTGACGGCCATGCATTCCCTTGCTCCTGTGGTGCATGAATCCTGTACCTGAGAGAAACGTTACCGATTCACCCTCATGAGTGGGTACTTGGCGGATCTATTTGATGCACGGGTGGGTCATTTTGGTGCATCCCGGTGAGGCCCGAGTTAGCGTAGCTCAATTATTCGCCTGCCTCGAAAAAGGGCAGGTTTTTTATCGGGATGCGCGCTGGCTTCTGCATTCGAAGTGAAGCCGCAAGCGTTCGAAGGTATGCTGGGCCCCAGAATCTGACCTGCCGAACGGAGTGCCCGCGGTGTTCGCCTTAGATCAACGCCTGCAACAAGACACACTGGCCATCGGGGACTTCCCGTTGTGCCGCCTGCTGCTGTCCAATGACTCGAATTACCCCTGGTACATTCTGGTGCCGCGTATCAACGGTATCAGCGAAGTGTTTCAACTGGGTGTCGCAGATCAACAGAAGCTGTGGGAAGAAACCACGGCCCTGGCGCAATTGCTCAACGAAGGCTTAATGGCCGATAAGATGAACATCGGCGCGCTGGGGAATGTTGTCAGTCAGTTGCATGTGCATGTGATCGTGCGCAAACGCGACGACATTGCCTGGCCTGCGCCAGTCTGGGGCAAGCACCCGGCGCGACCGTATACAGAAGAACAAGTGGCTGCCATTCGTGCGCGGTTGCGCGAGCTATTGCCTGCCGACTTCATCTTTACCCAGGACTGAACCATGGATCTGCAAGACCGCGTGACCGACCTGGAAAGCCGCCTGGCCTTTCAGGACGACACCATCGAAACCCTCAACGATATTCTGGTCACCCAGCAGCGGGCGGTCGAACGCCTGCAACTGCAGATGACTGCGCTGCTCAAGCGCCAGGAAGAAATGGGCAGCCAGTTCGAGTCGTCCGAAGAAGAAGCGCCGCCGCCTCACTATTAATAGCCGCGCCATAAAAAAACCGCGATCCAGCCTACGCCGGATCGCGGTTTTTTTTACTGCTTAGCCTGGAATCAGCGACGCGGCAAGGCGGCGATCACGTCTTCGGCTTGCAGGCCTTTGTCGCGGTTCATGACGGAGAATTCCACACGCTGGCCTTCGACCAGAACGCGATGGCCTTCGCCACGGATGGCCCGGAAGTGGACGAAGATATCGTCGCCCGAATCGCGGGAAATAAAGCCGAAGCCTTTGGACGTGTTGAACCACTTGACGGTCCCGGTATCCCGATTGGTCATGTCGTAGTTTTGCGACGCGGCCGTAGGGGACGAACGGTAGAAGCTGATGGCCAGGTGAAGAACGATGGCGACCAGCGCAATCACCAGGCTGAGCAGGATGGCCGGGTGGCCACCGACTTCAGGCATGGGTGCCAGGAGGGTGAGGGTTTGTACGACAACAGTCAGCACCAGCAGCGCGCTGACCAGGTTTTGCAGTTGATGACGCGTGCCTTTGTTCCAGTAAGGAATCACTGGCGCCAGCGTCAGGTTGAGAAGGCCGAACAAGGCCAGGTACAGAGCGTCATGTTGTTGCAGGTAAGGCAGGCTTTCAGGCTGCAGGCTC
Organism: Pseudomonas emilianonis; assembly: GCF_023072625.1. Taxonomy (NCBI): domain Bacteria; kingdom Pseudomonadati; phylum Pseudomonadota; class Gammaproteobacteria; order Pseudomonadales; family Pseudomonadaceae; genus Pseudomonas; species Pseudomonas emilianonis. The sequence continues at coordinate 4,057 of NZ_JAKNRV010000105.1, read as the reverse complement.
GGGATAAAGGACAGCAGCAAAGCTGCAACGCCCGTTAGCAGGTGGACGATTTTCAACATTTTGATTAACTCACGTTAAGACGGATCACAAGGAAGAGCTGACTGGCACGGTTCGCTTCTGAACAATGGGAGGCGTTGAGCACGTGCGCGGGTATCAGCCTATGCGCTGGCCGAAGAAAATAACGACAGCGACACGCTGCCTATTTAACAGCAAAGGCTGTGCCTACTCAAATCAAGCATTTCCGGGCGTTGCAAGGGGGCAGGGCATTTCTGCGTCAAACGCTTGTCCTAGACAGTTGCAGGCGTTTTGCCTGCTGTCGGGAAACTTCCTACAGCGCCCAAAGCCTTCACCGTCGCGGGCCAGCAAGGCCTAGCAGGGCGATTTGCCGCGCGTGCCTCGGCGTGTTGAGCTGCACACGCTGGTTACTCTTGCTAGAGTGGTCCGGCACCTGGTCAATGAATGCTGTTCAATTGAAGGGGATAAACATGGCAATCGATATCGGTATCAGTGAAGAAGATCGCAAATCCATCGTCGATGGGCTTTCGCGTCTGCTTTCCGATACCTATGTACTGTACCTGAAGACCCACAATTTCCACTGGAACGTCACGGGCCCCATGTTTCGCACGCTGCACTTGATGTTCGAAGAGCAGTACAACGAACTGGCGCTGGCGGTGGACCTGATAGCCGAGCGAATTCGTGCCCTGGGCTTCCCGGCGCCGGGTGCCTATTCGATCTATGCGCGTCTGTCTTCGATCAAGGAAGAAGAGGGCGTGCCCAGCGCTGAAGAGATGATCAAACAGTTGGTGGCGGGCCAGGAGGCGGTTACGCGCACCGCGCGCGGCATTTTCCCACTGCTCGACAAGGTCAGCGATGAACCGACGGCCGACCTGTTGACCCAGCGTATGCAAGTTCACGAAAAAACCGCGTGGATGCTGCGTTCCCTGCTCGAAAGCAAGTAGACGTCGACCCCGGGTGGCGCCGTCCTGGCGCCGCTCGCTTGTTTCTCCGTGTTTCCTAGCGTTGTCCTACGACTATCAACTCCCCGTCTTCTGGCTGCCCCCGTCTTCCTGCTGTTTGATAGGCCCACCGTCCAATGGGAGAAACCCATGGACCGCTGTTTGGCAATGGAGTGTCAGCTGTATGTCACGTGGAGTGGGTAGTAGAGTGATGGAGACCTGTGGTTTTCAAAAGATAAACGTCGATCCCTTTGTCAAAGGGTTCGATATGGGGCTGGCGCGGCCGCTGTCCCGATCGGTAAGGCTCAATGGGTTTTCCACTTGCCTGCGGCTGGAACAGATCTACTGGAATATCCTCACGGAAATAGCCAGGCTCAATGCCTGTTCAGTCAGTGCGTTGTTGTCTTATGTCGATCGGGAAGTGCATTTGCGCTATGGCGGCGTGAAGAACTTCAGCGGACTGGTCCGGGTGGTGTGCGTGGTTCACGTATTGAAAGGCCGTGCTTGCCTGTCAAACCCTGAGTAATCCGGAGGTTCCGGGGCCGGCCCAACGTGCACGCGGGCCGGGCCTCGGGCAGAAAGCCGGCTGCGCTGCCTCGATTTACCAGATATAATCCCGCGCTTTGCTGCTGCCAGCGCTTTCTGCGCAGTGCCCTCTGTCCGGAGGCAGGCGCGGCACAGTAACGATCTGATCGCCGAGACATCTCCATGCCCATGTACGACTATCAATGCGCTTCCTGTGGTCATCAGTTGGAAGCCATCCAGAAGATCAGCGACGCGCCGCTGGTCGATTGCCCCGCCTGCCAGGCGCCGCAGCTTAAAAAGATGTTGTCCATGCCGGGCTTCCGCCTGAGCGGCAGCGGCTGGTACGAGACCGACTTCAAGACCGGCTCGAAGAAGAATCTGGCGGGCGGCGACAAAGCAGACTGAGTTGAACTCTACGCGCAGGCTCCTGCATTATCCGTCCCATGACTTATGTGCGGTGACTGAGGCCAAGCCTGCCACCGAATTTCGAATTACGAGAAGTGAAACCACTACCATGATGCGCAGCCATTATTGCGGCCAACTGAACGAGACCCTGGAAGGTCAGGAAATCACCCTTTGCGGATGGGTTCACCGTCGCCGCGACCACGGCGGGGTGATCTTCCTCGATATCCGTGATCGTGATGGTCTGGCCCAGGTGGTGTTCGACCCGGACCGCGCCGAGAGCTTCGCCGCCGCCGACCGCGTGCGCAGCGAATACGTGGTGAAGATCACCGGCAAGGTACGCCTGCGTCCGGCCGGTGCGGTGAACCCGAACATGGCTTCTGGCGCGATCGAAGTGCTGGGCTACGAACTGGAAGTGCTGAACGAGTCGGAAACCCCGCCGTTCCCACTGAACGAATACTCCGATGTTGGCGAAGAAACCCGCCTGCGCTATCGCTTCCTGGACCTGCGTCGCCCGGAAATGGCCGAGAAGCTGCGTCTGCGTTCGCGCATGACCACCAGCATCCGCCGCTTCCTCGATGAAAACGGCTTCCTCGACGTCGAAACCCCGATCCTCACCCGTGCCACTCCGGAAGGCGCGCGCGACTATCTGGTGCCGAGCCGTACCCACGCCGGCAGCTTCTTCGCCCTGCCGCAATCGCCGCAGCTGTTCAAGCAACTGCTGATGGTGGCCGGCTTCGACCGTTACTACCAGATCGCCAAGTGCTTCCGTGACGAAGACCTGCGTGCTGATCGCCAGCCTGAATTCACCCAGATCGACATCGAGACCAGCTTCCTCGATGAAAAAGAGATCATGGGCATCACCGAACAAATGATCCGCAACCTGTTCAAGGAAGTGCTGGACCTGGAATTCGGCGAATTCCCGCACATGACCTTCGAAGAAGCCATGCGCCGCTACGGTTCCGACAAGCCAGACCTGCGTAACCCGCTGGAACTGGTGGACGTGGCCGACCAGCTCAAGGATGTCGACTTCAAGGTGTTCAGCGGCCCGGCCAACGACCCGAAATGCCGCATCGCCGCCCTGCGCGTGCCTGGCGGCGCGAGCATGCCGCGCAAGCAGATCGACGACTACACCAAGTTCGTCGGCATCTACGGTGCCAAGGGCCTGGCGTACATCAAGGTCAACGAGCGCGCCAAGGGCGTTGAAGGCCTGCAGTCGCCGATCGTGAAAAACATCCCGGAAGCCAACCTCAATGTGATCCTCGATCGCGTGGGCGCGGTCGACGGTGACATCGTGTTCTTCGGCGCCGACAAGGCCAAGATCGTCAGCGAAGCCCTGGGCGCGCTGCGGATCAAGCTGGGCCACGACCTGGAGCTGCTGACTTGCAAGTGGGCTCCGATGTGGGTTGTCGACTTCCCGATGTTCGAAGAGAGCGACGACGGCAGCTTCAGCGCCTTGCACCACCCGTTCACCGCGCCGAAGTGCTCGCCTGAAGAGCTCGAAGCCAACCCGGCGGGCGCTCTGTCCCGCGCCTACGACATGGTCTTGAACGGCACCGAGTTGGGTGGCGGTTCGATCCGTATCCACCGCAAGGAAATGCAGCAAGCGGTATTCCGTCTGCTGGGCATCAACGAAGCGGAACAGGAAGAGAAATTCGGCTTCCTGCTCGACGCCCTGAAGTACGGCGCACCGCCCCACGGCGGCCTGGCCTTCGGCCTGGACCGTCTGGTGATGCTGATGACCGGCGCGCAGTCGATCCGCGAAGTGATCGCCTTCCCGAAAACCCAGAGCGCTGCGGACGTCATGACCCAGGCCCCGGGTGTCGTGGATGCCAAGGCACTGCGCGAGCTGCATATTCGCCTGCGCGAGGCGCCGAAGGCTGAGTAAGGCCGCTGCGTGAAAGCGCGATAAGGTTTTACGCAGTCAAAAAGGCGCATCTTCGGATGCGCCTTTGCGTTACAAGGGTTGTATCCCGCCTGGGGCGGGATTGATAAGGTTTCTAGAGAATTTCGGAGTTGTGTTATGGCTGGCCATTCCAAGTGGGCGAACATCAAGCACCGCAAAGAGCGTCAGGATGCCAAGAAAGGCAAGATTTTCACCAAGTGGATTCGCGAACTGACCGTCGCCGCCCGCCAAGGCGGCGGTGACCCGGGCTCCAACCCGCGTCTGCGCC
>NZ_JAKNRV010000104.1:0-14856 GCF_023072625.1 Pseudomonas emilianonis | reverse complement strand
CCTTTCCCGAGCGCATCGAAATTGGCCTGCGTGTCGGCAAGTTGGGCAACAGCTCGGTGCAGTATGAGTTGGCGGTATTCACGGCTGGCGTCGAGGCGAATGAACGGCTGGAAGATCTTCGCCCGGCCCTCCTCGGGTATGCCCGGGCCGTCGTCGCAGACCCGCACCTCATAACCGCTGCCGAACTTGACCAGCGACACTTCTACCCGGCGGTCGGCGTAACGAATGGCGTTACGCAGCAGGTTGATCACCGCGCGCGCCATGAAGCGCGGTTCGATCTGGATAACGTCGACCTCACACCTGCGCAAGGACAACTGCACGCCTTCCACCTCGGCCTCCAGGGCGACGCTGCCGATCACGCTGTCGAGCCAGCTCTGGGCCTCGATAGCCTCCCGCGTGACCTGGGTGGCGCCGCGCTCCAGGCTGGCGTAGGTCAACAACTCCGAGACCATATCCTCCAACTCGCCAAGGTCGGCGTACATGTCGGCAATCAGTGCGAGGCTCTGCCGGGGATCGGCCTGTTGTTTGAGCTGATCGAGCTCGAACGACAAGCGCGCGATAGGCGTGCGCAGTTCATGGGAGACCGCGTTGGTCAGCTCACGCTGGTTGGCAATCAGGCTTTCGATGCGTTCGGCCATCTGATTGAAATGCCCGGCCAGTTCGCGCACGGTGGAACGACGCGGCAACAGGATGCGCGAGCAGAGGTCGTTGTCGCCGAAGCGTTGGGCGGCCAGGCGGATGTGTTCAAGGTCGCGCCAGTGCGGGCGTACCCAAAAGTACAGCACAAGAGCCAGGCACAACCCGAGAAAACCGTAGGCCCACAGGTACAGCCACTTGGGTTCCTCAGGCAGTTTTATTTCCAGCAACTGCGGGCCCGTGTCGATACGGGTGAGGAACTCCTTGAAGTCCCCGCGCACCACCAGCAAGCCGTCGCCCAGAAGTTTTTGTTCGCGCTCGGTCAGTTCCAGGGAGTCCTTCTCCACCAGTTTCAGAGGCAACCCATAGTGGGGTTGCAACTCGGCCAGCCGAGCTTGCCGCGCTTCGCCGAGCAGCGGCCGCAGTTGCTCGACCAGGCCGTAGGCCGGGCCACGCAGGGCTTCGCGGTTATAGGTTTCGTTGGCTTCGGGCAGCAACTCGTCGAACGTGTAGTTGACCAGCCAGATCGCGCCCGCCAGGCCCAGGGCCAGAATCACATACAGGCGTAGAAACAGGCGCAGCATCTAGACCTCCCACGCAAACGGATTGAACAGATAGCCCTTGCCCCAGATGGTCTTGATGCACACCGGTTCACGGGGGTTATCGTTGAGTTTGCCGCGCAGCTTGCTGATGTACACGTCGACGCTGCGGTTCAGGCCGTCAAAGGCGATGCCGCGCATGCGGTTGAGGATGTCATCGCGGGAGAGGATCTTGCCGGCGCTGCTGGCAAGCAACCACAGCAGCTCGAATTCCATGGTGGTGAGGTCGATCTTCTCGCCGCCCAGGCTGACCACCCGGCAACTGCGGTCAATGGCCAGCCGCCCGAACTCGATGGCCCCGCGTACCGTCGGCTCCGGCGCCTGGCGACGTTGCAACGCACGCAGGCGGGCCAGCAACACCGGCGGTTTGATCGGTTTGATCACGTAGTCATCGGCGCCGGACTCCAGGCCGAGAATGTGGTCCAGGTCGTCTTCCTTGGCGGTGAGGATCACGATCGGCGTATCGGACACCGTGCGAATCTCGCGACACACATGCAGGCCACTCTGGCCGGGCAGCATCAGGTCGAGCACGACAATCTTTGGCTTGAAATCGAGGAAGGCCGCCAAGGCTGCATCGCCGCGATGCACCACCCGCACTTCAAAACCGTGCTGTGCCAGAAAGTGCGCGACCAGCCCTGCCAGCTTCTCATCATCCTCAACGAGCAGGACCTTGCCCAGACCCAGGTTTTCCATAAGCTCTCAGTGTGCGACGCAGATTGAAGTGCGCGCAGTATAGAAGGCAAGCTGTCCGGCAACAGCGCTTGGTCGGCCACGCGCGATGAAACTTCATGCTTTTAAGAGTTTTTAACAAATAGCCTGCAATTTTTAACGCCATTACAGGCAGCACTATGCGCAAGGATGACCTGGCGTCGCCGTCGCCTCAGGCCGGTACGCCACTGTGAAAGCGGAACTCGACGTCCGGTGACTCGATCAGCGCCTGCTCGGCCGCCCTCACCCGCTCGATCACCTGGGCAACGTCCTTGGCTTCGCCGTACTGGTACGCCAGTTTCAAATAACCCTGGTAGTGCCGCGCCTCGCTTTTCAGCAGGCCGAAGTAGAACTTGCCGAGTTCTTCGTCCAAATGCGGCACCAGGGCCTCGAAACGCTCGCAACTGCGCGCCTCGATAAAGGCGCCAACCACCAGGGTGTCCACCAGTTTGACCGGTTCATGGGTGCGCACCACCTTGCGCAACCCCGAGGCATAACGCCCGGCGTGCAACTGGCGCAGCTCGACCTTGCGCTTCTTCATCAGACGCATGACCTGTTCGTGGTGGACCAGTTCTTCGCGTGCCAGGCGCGACATCATATTGATCAAGTCAACATGGCTGTGATACTTAGCGATCAGGCTCAAGGCGGTGCTGGCGGCCTTGAATTCACAGTTTTTATGGTCGATCAACAGGGTTTCCTGATCGGCCAGTGCGGCCTGGACCCAGGCGCCAGGGGTGGGGCAACCGAGGAATTCGTGGATTTCGGGCAGGGTCATCGGGCTCACGGGCAAAGGATCACAATAGGCCGCCGATTATACCGACCGCGCCGCAGACCACCAGCCACTGGCCTTGATGTGTATCAACATGACGTCTGGCGGGCAGCAACTATAGTTGCTCAACGCCCCCTTTCTGGAGAGTCCCGACCATGCAAGCCATCCGCAGCATCCTGGTGGTCCTTGAGCCCGAGCATTCGGAAAGCCTGGCCCTCAAGCGCGCCAAACTGATCGCCGGGGCCACCGGCGCGCATCTGCACCTACTGGTGTGCGACAAAAAGCGTGAGCATTCGGCGCTGTTGAGCCTGCTCAAGTCCGGCCTGACGGAAGACGGCTACAACGTCACGACCGAACAGGCGTGGAATAACAGCCTGCATGAAACCATCATCAGCGTGCAGCAGGCCGAAGGCTGTGGCCTGGTGATCAAACAGCACTACGCCGACAGCCCACTGAAAAAGGCGCTGCTGACCCCGGCGGACTGGAAGCTGTTGCGCTACTGCCCTGCGCCGGTCCTGCTGGTCAAGACGGCAACCCCATGGAGCGGCGGCGTCATTCTCGCAGCCATCGATGTGGGCAATACCGACGCCGAACACCGCGCGCTGCACCACATGATCGTCGACTACGGCTTCGACATTGCCAGCCTGTCTAAGGCCTCACTGCATGTAATCAGTGCCCATCCATCGCCGATGCTCTCGGCCGGCGACCCGGTGTTTCAGCTCAAGGAAACCATCGAGGCGCGCTATCGCAAGCAGTGCACAGCATTCCAGACCGAATTTGATATAGACGACGCCCACCTGCATATCGAAGAAGGCCCGGCGGACGTGCTGATTCCCCATACCGCTTACACATTGAAAGCGGCAGTGACGATCATCGGAACTGTGGCGCGCACCGGACTGACCGGGGCGCTGATCGGCAATACAGCGGAGGTGGTGCTGGATGCGCTGGAAAGCGATGTGCTGGTGCTCAAGCCGCAGACACTGACGGATCAGCTGGAAAAGCTGGCCAACCAGGCCTGATCGTCAGGCACCCAACACATCCTTGAGAAACCCCGGCGCGATATAGCGCTGGTAATGCGCCTCGGACAGGATAAAAAACTCACGGTCGATGGCATCGCGCAGCTCCGGCAGGCTCCACTCGCGAAACTCCGGCAGCAGCACCATGCCATAGGCCTCCAGGTTGGAAATCACCCGCGCCCCGCGGGCGATCAACTGGTATGCCCAGCAGTACTCTGACTGATGCGGCACAAAGCGAATCTTGCGTTGTTCCAGTTGGCCGCGCAGGGTCTTGGGGTCGAAAACCTCCAGCTTGCCGGCCATGACCTGCACCAGCAGTTGCTCAAGCCGTAGCCAGACCGCGCGTTTTTCCTCTTCGTTATAGCCATTCCACTGGATCACTTCATGGTGGAAGCGCTTGCATCCGCGACACACGAGGTCACCGTAAACCGTGGAGCACAGGCCTACGCAGGGGGTCTTGATGGTGTGGTTGGACATGGGTGGCAACACGCAAATCAGCGAAACAGTGCGCCATGTTAGCCCTTTGTCTAAGGTTCATCACCCCGCAAACTTGGCTTGGCAACTTACCTTTAGAAATTATTTGCCGTAGAATCAACCGGCCTTATAAGGCGCCAATAATCCGCTGGAAGCTGTTTTCAAAGCGTCACGAGCACAGTCGATCCTTCAGAACGGTATTGGCGATGGTCAATGACCCCGCAGGTCAAGCCAGCGCCAACCCTCATCAGCTCCGTTCTGCAGGCGTAAAACTTTGAAAGCAGCTTCTGTGAGGAATGTCGGCAGCGCAGGCTTTGCGGCCCAAAAGGCCCCCGAGCGCGTGCGTGCCGTTCATTTCTGGATGAGCGTCCCGTGGGACCACTGATGAGGGTAATAACTGTGCTTGAAGCGTATCGCAAACATATCGAAGAGCGTGCAGCCCTGGGTATTGTTCCCCAGCCGCTTAATGCCGAACAAACCGCAGGCCTGGTTGAGCTGCTGAAAAATCCTCCGGCTGGCGAAGAAAAATTTCTCGTTGACCTGATCACCAACCGCATTCCACCAGGTGTTGACGAAGCAGCCTACGTCAAAGCCGGTTTCCTGTCTGCCCTGGCCAAGGGCGAAGCCACTTCTCCCCTGATCGACAAGAAACGCGCTGTTGAACTGCTTGGCACCATGCAAGGCGGCTACAACATCGTGACCCTGGTCGAGCTGCTCGACAGCGCCGAACTGGCGCCAGTTGCCGCCGCTCAGCTCAAGCACACCCTGCTGATGTTCGATGCGTTCCACGACGTGGCTGAAAAAGCCAAGGCCGGCAACGCACACGCCAAAGCCGTGGTCCAGTCCTGGGCCGACGGCGAGTGGTTCAAGAACCGCCCGACCCTGGCCGACAAGATCAGCCTGCGCGTGTTCAAGGTCACCGGCGAAACCAACACCGACGACCTGTCGCCTGCGCCGGACGCCTGGTCCCGCCCTGATATCCCGCTGCACGCCCTGGCGATGCTGAAAATGGCTCGCGAAGGCATCGTGCCGGACGAGCAAGGCAAAACCGGTCCGATGAAGCAGATCGAAGAAATGCGCGGCCAAGGCTTCCCGATCGCCTACGTCGGTGACGTGGTCGGTACCGGTTCGTCGCGTAAATCGGCAACCAACTCCGTGCTGTGGTTCTTCGGCGACGACGTTCCTTACGTGCCGAACAAGCGCGCCGGTGGCTTCTGCTTCGGCAGCAAGATCGCTCCAATCTTCTACAACACCATGGAAGATGCTGGCGCACTGCCGATCGAATTCGACGTCACCAACATGAACATGGGCGACGTGATCGACCTGTACCCGCATGCTGGCAAAGTCTGCAAGCACGGTACCGATGAAGTCCTGACCACCTTCGAAATGAAGACTCCGGTGCTGTTGGACGAAGTCCGTGCCGGCGGCCGTATCCCGCTGATCATCGGCCGTGGCCTGACCGAAAAAGCGCGTACCGAACTCGGTCTGCCACCGTCCGACCTGTTCAAGAAGCCGGAAGCTCCGGCCGAAAGCACCAAGGGTTTCACCCTGGCGCAGAAGATGGTCGGCAAGGCTTGCGGTGTGGTTGGCGTTCGTCCAGGCACCTATTGCGAGCCGAAGATGACCACCGTGGGTTCCCAGGACACCACCGGTCCTATGACCCGTGACGAACTGAAAGACCTGGCGTGCCTGGGCTTCTCGACCGATCTGGTGATGCAGTCGTTCTGCCACACCGCGGCTTACCCTAAGCCGATCGACGTGACCACCCACCACACCCTGCCTGACTTCATCATGACCCGTGGCGGCGTGTCGCTGCGTCCAGGCGATGGCATCATCCACAGCTGGCTGAACCGCATGCTGCTGCCGGACACCGTCGGCACCGGTGGTGACTCCCACACCCGTTTCCCGATGGGCATCTCGTTCCCGGCCGGTTCCGGCCTGGTAGCGTTCGCCGCAGCCACTGGCGTCATGCCACTGGACATGCCGGAATCGATCCTGGTGCGCTTCAAAGGCAAAATGCAACCTGGCATCACCCTGCGTGACCTGGTTCATGCCATTCCTTACTACGCGATCCAGGCTGGCCTGCTGACCGTAGAGAAGAAAGGCAAGAAGAACGCCTTCTCCGGCCGCATCCTGGAAATCGAAGGCCTGGACAACCTGAGCATCGAACAAGCCTTCGAGCTGTCCGACGCCTCGGCTGAACGTTCGGCTGCCGGTTGCACCATCAAGCTGTCGAAAGATTCGATCACCGAGTACCTGAACTCCAACATCACCCTGCTGCGCTGGATGATCGGCGAAGGCTACGGCGATGCACGCACCCTGGAACGTCGCGCCCAAGCGATGGAAGCCTGGGTTGCCAACCCGGAGCTGATGGTGGCCGATGCCGACGCGGAATACGCCGAAATCATCGAGATCGACCTGGCCGACATCAAGGAGCCTGTGCTCTGCGCGCCAAACGATCCGGACGACGCCCGTCTGCTGTCCAGCGTTGCTGGCGAGAAGATCGACGAAGTGTTCATCGGTTCGTGCATGACCAACATCGGTCACTTCCGCGCTGCCGGTAAACTGCTGGATCAGGTCAAGGGTCAGCTGCCAACCCGTCTGTGGCTGTCGCCGCCGACCAAGATGGACGCTCACCAACTGACCGAAGAAGGCTACTACGGCATCTACGGCAAGGCTGGCGCGCGCATGGAAATGCCGGGCTGCTCGCTGTGCATGGGTAACCAGGCACGTGTAGAACCGAATGCGACCGTTGTGTCGACTTCGACCCGTAACTTCCCGAACCGTCTGGGCGATGGCGCCAACGTCTACCTGGCTTCGGCCGAGCTGGCGTCGGTGGCTTCGATCCTGGGTCGCCTGCCGACCGTCGAGGAGTACATGGAATACGCCGCGAAGATCAACACCATGGCCAGCGACGTATATCGCTACCTGAGTTTCGATCAGATCGCCGAGTTCCGTGAAAGCGCTGCAAACGCCAACATCCCGGTGCTTCAAGCCTAAGGGTGTATTGATGTAAAAGACGCCGCGTATCGCAAGATACGCGGCGTTTTTTTATGCCTGCGGATGGGCCCGCAACGCCAGTTGCACCGCCCCATCGACGCTCAAGCCGCTGAGCAAAACCTCTGGCGCCTGCGCCTCGGGCAGCATCTGCAATACTTCATGGGCATCATGTCGCACCCGTGCCAGCACCAGTTGTTTGCCCTGTGCGCGTACCTGGGCAAAAAAAGCGGCCAGCGCTTCGATGCTGGTGCCGTCGAGGTCGTGGGATTCTTCCAGGCTCAACACCACCATCTGCGCGGATGACTGGCGCATCAAGCGCAGGGCAGCGCCGAGAATGCGCTCGGCATTCGCAAAAAACAGCGCTTCGCTCGGCCGTATGATCAATACGCCGGGGATGGTCAGCGCATCGGCATGGTGTAGGCGGTCCACAAAGTCATGAGTGTCGCCCAAACGCCCAAGCACCTGGATATCCGCTGCCGACATCTGGCGCAACATCAACACCACGCTGATCGCGACCGACAATAACAAGCCATCCAGCACGCCGAGCACCAGCACCGCCGCCACCGCGCACACCGCCAGCAAACGGTCACGCCGCCACAGGAAGTAACGCCCCAGGGGCTGCAAGCTCAAACCGCGGGCCAGGGCATAGATCACCACCGCCGCCAACACCGGCTCCGGCGTGAGCGCAACATACGGCAGCACCGTCAACACAATCGCCAGGATCACCAGCGCCGCGACAATCCCCGCCAAACGCGAATAGGCGCCAGCCGCCTCGTTCGCCGAGGTCGCCGAATACCCGGCGCCCGTCGGCATGCCGTGGAACAAACCGGACACCAGGTTAGCCGCCCCCAGCGCCAGCAAATCGCGGTTGGACGACACCCGGTCGCCATGTTTAAGGGCGAACGAACTGATCGAGCCGTAGGACTCTGCATACAAAATCATGACCAGCGCAAACGCCAACTCGCCCAGGCGCAGCCAATCGGCAAACGGCAGCACCGGCAAATGCCCCAGCTCCAGGCGCAGGTCAATCAGGCCGATCAGCGCCACACCCTGGGCCTGCAGGTTCAGGCTCTGGCCGGCAACAATGCCCAGCACTATCACCACCAACCCGCCGGGCAGGCGCGGAACGCGGTCGCATAACCACAACACCAGCAATGCCACCGCGGCCACCATGGCGGCGGGCCAGTTCCAGTGCGGCAGTTGCTCCAGCAACTGCGGCAGGAAGCGGATCAGGTTGTTATCGGTCAGGTGAACACCCACCACACCGGCCAATTGCTTGAGAATGATGGTCAGCGCCAGGCCGAAGGCAAACCCGCGCAACACCGGCTTGGCGATAAAAGAGGTGACACCACCGAGCTTGAACAACCCGGCCAAGAGAAAAAACACGCCAATGATCAACACCAGCCCGAAAGCCAGGGACAGCCTCAGCGCCGGATCATCACCCGCCAGGCTGGCCGTTGCCGCCGCCAACACCGCCGCCGACGAAGAGGTAGCCGAGACAATCGCGAAGCGGCTGGTGCCGAACAGGCCGTAGCACACCAGCCCGGCAAACAAGGCAATCACACCGGCCTGGGGCGGCAGCGCGGCAATGCTGGAATAGGCCACTGCCTCCGGCAGCAGCAAACCGGCAATCGATAAGCCGGCGAGTATGTCCTGGGTACGCTTCGACGCAGCGACAACGGGCGCATCGGTTTCAGTGTTCAATCGGCCCCACCCATCCTGGCTAAAAAAGTGCTCCAGCTTAGCGCCCATTGCCGTGCGGCGGTTGCGCCGCGTCAGGTTTTACGAGCGTAAAAAAGGGCTGATCCGCCATGTCTGCGAATCAGCCCTGGTTGGTGCAGCGCGCTGTCAGGACATCAGCGAGTAAATCAACGCGGTAATCGCCACCAGGCCGACCGCCGTGACAAACACATTGGACGCCTGCCCACGGTACTTGGCCATCGCCGGCACCTTGCGGATCGCGTACATCGGCATCAGGAACAGGATCGATGCAATGATCGGCCCGCCCAACGTCTCGATCATGCCAAGGATGCTCGGGTTAAGCGTAGCGACAATCCAGCACACCAGCAGCATGAAGGCGGCGGTCATGCGGTCCAGGGTCTTCGGTGCCGGACGGCGGCCGGTTTTCGCGACCAGGCCCTTGAGGCCTTCGCTGGCGCCGATGTAGTGGCCCAGGAACGACTTCGCAATCGCCACGAACGCAATCAACGGCGCGGCGAAGGCGATGGTCGGGTTGTCGAAGTGGTTGGCCAGGTATGACAGGATCGACAGGTTCTGCGCTTTCGCTTCGGCCAGTTGCGCTGGCGACAGGGTCAGCACGCAACTGAACACGAAGAACAGCACCATCACCACCATCAACAGATGCGCGCGCGACAGGATCTGCGAACTGCGCTCATCGGCGTTCGCGCCGTACTGACGTTTCTGGTCCACGGCAAAGGCCGAGATGATCGGCGAATGGTTGAACGAGAACACCATCACCGGAATCGCCAGCCACAAGGTGCTGAGCAACGCCGAAGGCGCCGGGACCACGCTGGCGGTGCTGAGGATGCCACCATTCCAGTGCGGGATGAGGTACACCGCCAGAAACAGCAAGGCGACGATAAACGGATACACCATCACGCTCATGGCCTTGACGATCGCCTGCTCACCGCAACGCACCACGGCCAGCAGGCCGAGGATCAGCACAAACGCCAGGATCGCCCGTGGTGGCGGCATGATGTGCAACTGGTGCTCCATGAAGCTGCCGACGGTGTTGGTCAGCGCCACGCTGTAGATCAGCAGGATCGGGAAGATCGCCAGGAAGTACAGCAAGGTGATCAGCGCACCGGCCTTGACGCCGAAGTGCTCTTCGACCACGTCGGTGATGTCGGAGCCTTCACGACCGGACAGCACAAAACGCGTCAGGCCTCGGTGGGCAAAAAACGTCATCGGGAAGGCCAGCAGCGCCAGGATCACCAACGGCCAGAAGCCGCCAAGGCCGGCGTTGATAGGTAGAAACAAAGTGCCAGCACCAATCGCCGTGCCGAATAGGCCAAGCATCCAGGTGGTGTCCTGACGGCTCCAGTTTGTAAGGATTACAGGTGTCGCGACATAGCGTTCGTCGACGCTATTGGCCTGATCATTCATCCGATCGGATCTCCGCATTTCCACAGCAGGGACGAGTCAGAAAAACCTGACAGGCAGCGCCCCAACCATAACAGGGGCGCGATTGTCCGGGATTCTTTCGAATAAGCAAAGGCTTAGCTGAGGAACGGTTAAGCGGTGCAGAGGCTCAAGAGCGAGGTTTTCGGCTATTTTTGGCGCGCTCAGCGTGGAGAACATCAGGGCGGTGGCGTATCAGATGAATCCATTATGAGTGCCCGAAACATCGTTATGCCTTGTAAGAGAATACCTGCGACTGTTGACTGTCAAACGCATGCCCAGCATGATCGGCCCATGAACCTATTTCAGCTACGCCTCACCCGCACCACCACAACGACCGCTTCCGGCGGGTCGTGCGGTTGCCGTGGGGGCGTGAACTAGACGCCTCAAAGATTCAACCCAAGGCCCCGCCAGCAATGGATGGGGCCTTTTTATTGCGCCTCCATCTGGCGCACGCAAGGAGCAACACCATGGCTGACGCCCTGTTGATCATCGATATGCAAAGCGGTTTGTACGATGGCCCGGACCAACCCTTCGAACGCGAACGCGTGCTGGAGACCATTAACCAACTGATCCGTCGCGCCCGCACAGCCGGCGCACCGATCTTCGTCGCCCGTCACACTGGCCCGGCGGGCTCACCGATTGCAGCGGGCAGCCCGTATTGGCAGGTGTGGCACGCACTGGATGTCGATGAGGCTCGTGATCAGTTCTTCAATAAAACCCGCCCCAGTTGTTTCCTCGGTACCGATCTGGCGCAGCGACTGCGCGCGACACAGGTCAATGAACTGGTGATTGTCGGGATGAAAACCCAGTTCTGTATCGATACCACTTGCCGCGTAGCAGTAGAACTGGGGTTCTCGGTGATCCTGCCCGAGGATGGCCATACCTGCATGGACACCGCAACGCTGTCGGCGGCAGCGATCATCGAACATCACAACGCCACATTGGCCGGAGCGTTTGCGCAACGCGTGAGAGCTGTTGAGGTCAGTTTCTGACAACGTAGATACCGCGGGACCGAGCTTGCTGTGGCGAGGGCACAAGCTCGGCCTCACCATGATTTTTCTGCTCCAACAAAACGATTTTGCCTACAAATCCCGCATACTCTTGCTCTCAAACCCTTCAGGAAGAGCCTTCCGATGACAACCACTGTTCTGGTTCTGGTTGAAACCATCAACGAATACCTGCCCATCATCGAGAGCAATGACTTTCATGTGATCCTGGCGCCGACGCCCGCCGAGCGCGCACAGGCCATCAAGACCCATGGCGGGCAGATCCAGGCTGTGCTGACCCGTGGCCCGCTGGGCCTGTATCCCGAAGAAATCGCCGCGCTACCGCTGCTGGAGATCATCTGCGTGATCGGCGCCGGCTATGAACATGTCGACCTGCAGGCAGCGAGCAATCGCGGGATCGTGGTGACCAACGGTGCCGGCGTGAACGCGCCGTCGGTGGCGGACCACGCCATGGCTTTGTTGCTGTCATTGGTACGCGGCATTCCACAAACGGACGCGGCAGTACGCCACGGCGAGTGGCCCAAGGTGATGCGCCCTTCCCTCGGTGGCAAGCAACTGGGGATTCTCGGGCTCGGCGCGGTAGGCCTGGAGATCGCCAAGCGCGCCGCCCTCGGGTTCGGCATGCAGGTGAGCTACCACAACCGCCAGCCGCGCGATGACGTGGACTACACCTATTGCTCGACTGCCGTGGAGCTGGCGCGCACCTCGGACTTCCTGATCCTGGCCACGCCCGGCGGCCCCAGCACGCGCCACTTGATCGATCGCCATGCCCTGGATGCGTTGGGGCCGAACGGCTACATGGTGAATATCGGCCGTGGCAGCGTGGTGGTGACCGCCGACCTGATCGCTGCCCTGGAGCAGCGCCGTATCGGCGGCGCGGCGCTGGATGTGTTCGACGACGAGCCCAAGGTGCCCGACGCCCTCAAGCGCCTGAGCAATACCGTGCTGACCTCCCATGTGGCCGGGCTGTCACCAGAAGCCGCCCACGATACGGTGCAACGGGTGGCCGACAACCTGCTGGAGTACTTCGCCGGCCGGCCGGTGCTGACGCCGGTCGCCTTGCCCCCGCCCGAAAAATGACCGATCAGGCACGCTGATCATCATCCAACACGCGAACCTATTAAGCCGCCCCAACCTTGTGGCCGGGCGGCTGTGCGCATTAGATTAGCCAATAGTCCGAGGCCTTTAGAATAAGCAGAAGGGATAAGCATGGCGCTGAACGACCAATCGACCCAGATCCGCCCAGGCGAAGAACTTGATGCCAGCCTGATCGATCCCTACCTCAAGGCCCATATTGCGGGCCTGAGCGGCGCGGTCAAGATCAGCCAGTTCCCCGGCGGCGCGTCCAACCTGACCTACCTGCTCGAATACCCGGGCCAGGAATTCGTACTGCGCCGCCCGCCGTTCGGGCACAAGGCGAAGTCCGCCCACGATATGGGCCGCGAATTCCGCATTCTCAATCAACTTAAAGACGGCTTTCCCTACTGCCCCAAAGCCTACGTGCATTGCACCGATGAATCGGTGATCGGCGCCGAGTTCTATGTGATGGAGCGCGTCAACGGCATCATCCTGCGCTCCGACCTGCCGGCGGAACTGGGCCTGGACGCAAGCAAGACCGAAGCGCTGTGCAAAAGTTTTATCGACAAGTTCGTCGAACTGCATCAGGTGGACTACAGCGCCTGCGGCCTGGCTGACCTGGGCAAGCCCGAAGGTTACGTGGAGCGTCAGATCCGCGGCTGGAGCGACCGCTACGAAAAAGCCCTGACCCCCGACGCACCGCGCTGGGAGGCCGTGCGCGCCTGGCTCAACGACAAGATGCCGGCCGACCACCCCACCTCGAGCATCGTGCATAACGACTACCGCTTCGACAACGTGATCCTCGACCCGCACAACCCGATGCAGATTATCGGCGTGCTGGATTGGGAGCTGACCACCCTCGGCGACCCGCTGATGGACCTGGGCAACACCCTCGCCTACTGGATCGAAGCCGCCGACCCGGCGCCCGTGCAACTGATGCGCCGCCAGCCGAGCAACGCGCCCGGCATGCTCACGCGCCGCCAGTTCGTCGACTATTACGCCGAGCGCTCGGGCCTTGAGATCGACAATTTCGACTTCTACTACACCTACGGCCTGTTCCGCCTGGCCGGCATCGTGCAGCAGATCTACTACCGTTTTTTCCATGGACAGACCCAGGACAAACGCTTTGCGCAGTTCATTCAGATGAACAAGCTGCTGGAGCAGATGAGCCTGAATGTCATCGGCAAATCCGCCCTCTGATCGACCGAGCCAAGACCCACAAGGAACCACCATGTCCAAGACCAACCTGTTCGACCTCGACGGCAAGATCGCTTTTGTCTCCGGCGCCAGCCGTGGCATCGGTGAGGCCATCGCCAAGTTGCTGGCCCAGCAAGGCGCCCATGTGATCGTCTCCAGCCGCAAGCTGGAAGGCTGCCAGCACGTGGCGGATGCGATCATCGCCGACGGCGGCAAGGCCACTGCGGTTGCCTGCCATATCGGTGAAATGGAGCAGATCACCCAGGTCTTCGCCGGCATCCGCGAACAGTTTGGGCGCCTGGACATCCTGGTCAACAATGCCGCGACCAACCCGCAATTCTGCAACGTGCTGGACACCGACCTGGGCGCCTTCCAGAAAACCGTGGATGTGAATATTCGCGGCTACTTCTTCATGTCGGTGGAAGCCGGCAAACTGATGCGCGAAAACGGCGGCGGCAGCATCATCAACGTGGCCTCGATCAACGGGATCTCCCCGGGCGTGTTCCAAGGCATTTATTCGATAACCAAGGCCGCCGTGATCAACATGACCAAGGTGTTCGCCAAGGAATGCGCCGAATTCGGCATCCGTTGCAACGCGCTGCTGCCTGGCCTGACCGACACCAAGTTCGCCTCGGCGCTGGTGAAGAACGACGCGATCCTGAAAATGGCCCTGGCGCAGATCCCGCTCAAGCGCGTGGCGGACCCAAGCGAGATGGCCGGCGCGGTGCTGTACCTGGCCAGCGATGCATCGAGCTACACCACCGGTGTGGCGCTGAACGTGGACGGTGGCTTCCTGTCCTGATCCTATAAACCGCGCAATGCCCCAGTGGGAGCGGGCTTGCTCGCGATGACGGCGGATCAGTCAATGCAACGGCGACTGGTGTACCGCGATCGCGAACAAGCCCGCTCCCACTTTTTTTATCGCGTTGTCCTACCGCCCCTTTGGAGCAAGCGTCGCCAGCGAGTAGTCTTGGAGCGACTCAGCCCCTCAGGAAAAACATGGAACTGCACGTGATCATCAACGGCCGCAAGGACCTGGCCGAACAGCTTTACCAGCAACTGCGCGAAGCCATTGACTCCGGCCGCCTGGCCACCGGGGCCCAGTTGCCACCCAGCCGCCTGCTGGCCGCGCAACTGGGCGTGTCACGCAAGACCGTGTCCGACACCTACGCCACCCTGACCTACGAAGGCCTGCTGGTGGGCAAGACCGGCCGTGGCACGTTCGTCAG
>NZ_JAKNRV010000103.1:0-14981 GCF_023072625.1 Pseudomonas emilianonis | reverse complement strand
ATAAAGTTGATCCTGATCGGCATGGGCGCCTGGTGGCTGGTGCAGCGCGGGCTCGCGCCGTTGCAGCAGTTCAGCCGTGTGGCGGCCCAGGTCAGCACCCAGGACCTGACCCATCGCCTGGCGCTGGACAACCTGCCCAAGGAGCTGGGCGAGTTGGCCCAGGGCATCAACTTTATGCTGCATCGCCTGGACGACGGTGTGCGGCAACTGTCGCAGTTCTCCGATGACCTGGCCCACGAACTGCGCGCGCCGTTGACCAACCTGATGGGCAAAGCGCAGGTGACGTTGTCCCGCGAGCGGCCTTCGCAGGAATACAAAGCAGGGCTGGAATCCTGCACCGAGGAAATGGAACGCCTGTCGCGCATCGTCTCCGACATGCTGTTTCTGGCCCAGGTCAGTCATCCGGCGGCGCGGGCCGGGTTTGCCCAGGTGTCGTTGGGCGAAGAAGCGCAGCGGGTAATGGAGCTGTTTGCCTTGAGCGCCGAAGACAAGCAGGTGACCCTGAACCTGCGCGGCGACGCCTGGGTCATGGGCGATCGCCTGATGATCCAGCGGGCCATCTCCAATTTGCTCTCCAACGCCATCCGCCATACGCCGCAGGCCTCGACCGTGTTGCTGCTGGTGGAGACCTACGGCCAGAGCGTCTCGCTGTCGGTGGGCAACCCCGGCCGGGGCATCGAAGCGCACCACCTGCCGCACGTGTTCGAACGTTTCTACCGTGCCGACAGCAGTCGCACCCGCGCCGAGGGCGGCACTGGCCTCGGGCTGGCCATCGTGCAGTCGATCATGCACCTGCATCAGGGCCACGCCGACGTCAGCAGCCAGCCGGGGCGCTTTACGCGCTTTAGTCTGGTGTTTCCTCGTCCTTGCGATGCGCCCAGTGATACAACGCCGGCAGCACCAGCAAGGTCAGCAACGTAGAGGAAATAATCCCGCCGATCACCACCGTCGCCAGCGGCCGCTGCACCTCGGCGCCGGTGCCGGTGGCCAGGGCCATGGGGATAAACCCCAGGGACGCGACCAGCGCCGTCATCAACACCGGGCGCAGCCGGGTCAGCGCGCCTTCGTTGATGGCCATCGACAACGAGCGCCCTTCCTCGCGCAGGTTGCGGATAAACGCGATCATCACCAGGCCGTTGAGCACCGCTACGCCGGACAAGGCGATAAAGCCCACCCCGGCCGAGATCGACAGTGGAATATCGCGCAGCCACAGCGCCATGATCCCACCGGTCAAGGCGAACGGAATCCCGGTGAACACCAACAGCCCGTCCTTGAGGTTGTTGAACATCATGAACAACAGCCCGAACACCAGCAGCAGCGCCACCGGCACCACGATGCGCAGGCGGTCGGAGGCCTCCTTCAACTGTTCGAACTGCCCACCCCAGGTGGTCCAGTAGCCAGCCGGTACTTTGACCTGGGCGGTGATGGCCGCCTCGGCCTCCTGAACAAACGAGCCGATATCGCGTCCACGCACGTTGGCGCTGACGATCACCAGGCGCTTGCCGTTCTCGCGGCTGATCTGGTTCGGGCCCAGCACCAGGTCGAGGCTGGCGACCTGGGACAAGGCGATAAAGCCCAACTGCCCGGAGGCGTTACCCGCCAATGCCGGCACCGGGATCAGCAACCGCGACAAGCCGTCGATATCGGTGCGCAGTGCGTCGGACAAACGCACGACCATGTCGAAACGCCGGTCGCCTTCGTACAACGTACCGGCCTGGCGCCCACCGACAGCGACGGCAATCGTGTCCTGCACATCGCCGACATTCAGGCCAAACCGCGCAGCCTTGTCGCGGTCGATATTGATGGTCAGTACCGGCAGGCCGGAGGTCTGTTCCACCTTCACTTCCGAGGCGCCCTTGAGGCCTTGCAAAGTCTCGGCGATTTCCCCGGCGGTGGCGTTGAGCACCGCCATGTCATCACCGAACACCTTCACCGCCACGTCGCTGCGCACCCCGGAAATCAGCTCGTTGAAACGCAGCTGGATCGGTTGCGACAATTCATACGCACTGCCCGGCACAATCGCACTGGCGCGCTGGATATCGGCGATCAGCGTTTCGCGGGACTTCTGCGGATCGGGCCACTGATCCTTGGGTTTGAGCATCACGTAGCTGTCGGAAATATTCGGTGGCATCGGGTCGGAGGCAATCTCTGCGGTGCCGGTGCGGGCGAAGACCCGTTCGATTTCCGGAACCTGGGCCATCAAGGTTTTTTCCAACTGCTGTTGCATCTGCACCGACTGCGTCAGGCTGGTGCCGGGCACGCGCAGGGCTTGCTGGGCGAAGTCGCCTTCGCTGAGGCTGGGGATAAATTCGCTGCCCATGCGGCTGGCCACCAGGCCCGTGGCGACGATGGTCAACACGGCCAAACCGAACACCAGCGGGCGCCGCGCCATCACCCAATCGAGCACCGGCGCATAGACCCGACGCGCACTGCGCATCACCAGGTTTTCTTCTTCCTTGACCTTACCGGTGACAAACAGCGCGACCGCCGCCGGCACAAAGGTCACCGAGAGGATCATCGCACCGAGCAAGGCGATCACCACGGTGAAGGCCATGGGGTGGAACATCTTCCCGGCCACGCCGGTGAGGGCGAAGATCGGCAGGTACACCACCATGATGATCAGTTGCCCGAAGATCAGCGCACGCCGCGCCTCCTTGGCCGCCGCGAACACTTCGTGCAGGCGCTCGCTGCGCGTCAACAGGCGGCCGTGACGCTGTTGCGCGTGGGCCAGACGGCGGATGGCGTTCTCGACGATCACCACCGCACCGTCGACGATGATGCCGAAGTCCAGCGCGCCGAGGCTCATCAGGTTGGCGCTGACTTTGTTGGTGAACATGCCGGTAAAGGTGAACAGCATCGCCAGCGGAATTACCATCGCGGTGATCAGCGCCGCACGGATGTTACCGAGGAACAGGAACAGCACTGCGACCACCAGCAGCGCGCCTTCGAAGAGGTTTTTCTTCACCGTGGCGATGGCTTTTTCGACGAGGTTGGTGCGGTCGTAAACGGTAACGGCCACCACGCCTTCGGGCAGCGAGCGGTTGATCTGTTCGAGTCGCGAAGCCACGGCCTGGGACACGCTGCGGCTGTTTTCGCCGATCAACATGAACACCGTGCCCAGCACCACTTCACGGCCGTTTTCGGTGGCGGCGCCGGTACGCAGCTCACGGCCGATCTCGACCTGGGCCACATTGCGCACGCGGATCGGCGTGCCGCCCGAGGTGGTAATGACGATGTTGGCGATATCGTCGATCGACGCCACTTGCCCCGGTGCGCGGATCAGCAACTGCTCGCCGCTGCGCTCGATATAACCGGCACCGACGTTGGCGTTATTGCGCTCCAGGGCCGTGACCAGATCGCTCAAGGTCAGGTTGTAGGCCGCCAGGCGCTTGGGGTCGGGGGCGATCTGGTATTCCTTGGCGAAGCCACCGATGGTGTTGATCTCGGCCACGCCGGGCACGTTGCGCAGTTGCGGCTTGATGATCCAGTCCTGGATCACGCGCAGGTCGGTCGGCGTGTAGGGCGTGCCGTCGTCCTTGCGCGCGCCCTCTTCGGCTTCCACGGTCCATAGGAAAATTTCCCCTAGGCCGGTGGAAATCGGCCCCATCGCCGTTTCGATGCCGCTGGGCAATTGTTCACGGGCGACTTGCAGGCGTTCGTTGACCAACTGACGGGCGAAGAACAGGTCGGTGCCGTCCTTGAAGATCACCGTCACCTGGGACAAACCGGAACGCGACAGCGAACGGGTCTGCTGTAACCCCGGCAACCCGGCCATGGCGGTTTCGATGGGAAAGGTGATGCGCTGTTCGGTTTCCAGCGGCGAAAAACCAGGCGCCGCCGAGTTGATCTGCACCTGCACATTGGTGATGTCGGGCACCGCGTCGATGGGCAGTTTCTGATAGCTGGCGATGCCGACACCGGCCATCAGCAGCACCGCCAGCAGCACGATGATGCGTTGCTCGATGGCGAATTGGATAAGGCGCTCAAACATGGGAAATCACTCGCGGGGTCAATGGGCGTGTTCGGCCGAGCCTTTGCCCAGTTCGGACTTGAGGATGAAGCTGCCGACCGTGGCCACCTGCGCCCCGGCGTCGAGGCCCTGGCGCACTTCGACGTAGCCGTTTTCGCTGACGCCCAGTTCCAGATGGCGGGTGACGAAGCCGTCCGCCGTGCGCACGAACACCGAAGGTTTGTCCTCGACGGTCTGGATCGCGGCCTGGGGCACCGTGACCTTGGCCTGGTAGGTGTCGGTGGCTATCTGTATGGCGACGAACAACCCCGGGCGCCACACGTCATCGGGGTTGGGCACGCTCACGCGCACGGTGGCGGTGCGCGTCTGCTCGCCCAGCAAGTTGCCCACATAGGCCACGGTGCCAAGCACTTCGGTACCCATTTCGGTGGAGCTGACTTTCACCGGCTTGCCGACGCGGACCTTGTTCAAGTCCTTGGGAAAGACGCCGAACGTGACCCACACCTGCGACAAGTCCGACAAGGTGAAGGCATTGCTGGTCTCGCTGACCACCTCGCCGACGCCCAGGTGTTTTTCCACCACCACGCCGGCGAACGGTGCGCGCAATTCGTAGCGATTGCCGCCGACCAGTACGGCGCTGCCGCTGAGGGCGGTCATCTTTTGGCGGGCGTTGTTCTGGGCGATTTCGGCTTCCTGCAAGGCCTGGCGCGCCAGCAGGTAATCCTGCTCGGCGGATATCTTGTCCTGCCACAGTTGGCGCTCGCGCTGGAAGGTGGTGCGCGCCAGTTCGACCCGGCGCTGGCTGGCGGCCAGTTCGCTGCGCTGATCGGAAATCTGCTGGCTGGCGATCACCGCCAGCAGCTCGCCTTGCTTGACCGCCTGGCCGAGGTTGACCTTCACCGCCTCCACCACCCCCGCCGCACGCGGCACGATGTGCGAGGTGCGGTCTTCATCGAAGCGCACTTCACCCGGCAGCGACAGCACGCTGCTGATCGGCCGGGGCTGGGCCTGGGCCAGTTGAATACCAGCGGCCTCGATCTGCTGCTCGGTGAGTTCGAGTGTGCCTTCTTCTTCCTCGGCGTTTGCCTGGCCGGACAGCATCAGGCCCAGGACGACGGCAAGCGCCACGCCATGTTTAGTCTGCATAGAGGACTCCAAAAAAAATCAGAAACGGGCGAGGTCGCCGTAGATCCGTTCGATGCGCACCCAGGCGTCGGTGGCCTGGGCGGTCGCCGTGAGGGCGGGCATCCTGCGCCAGGTCTGGCGCAAAGATTGCGTTGAACACCTTCACCACGTGCGAATGCGGTAAATGCTCGGCGAGCAGCCGGCTGGTGGTGGTTTCAAAACGGTCCAGCTCAGGGATGTGCCCATCGCGATCGGGGTAGTAATTGTTGGCGTCCATCACTGTTTTGCCTTCCAGCCACTGCGCGGGCACGCTGCGGTAATGTTCCAGGGGGATCGCCACAAGCATCACGTCACCAAATTGTGCCGCGTCTTGCGCGCTGCCCACTTGAACGCCCCAAATGCCGCTGAGTACGCTGCTCATGGTTTGGGGGCCACGGGAGTTGCTCAACATCACTTCATGCCCGGCCGCCAGCGCCAGTTGGGCCACTGCGCGCCCGATGAAACCTGCTCCAATCACGCCAATCTTCATGACCTAGCTCCTGCAAAGTAGGGGAGCGGTTATGATGATTGGTAGCCAATGGGTGATAAATGAGCGTTGTGACGTGGCTGTTATTACTGGGAGTGGGGAATGATGGACCGTCTTTCGAGCATGAATGCCTTTGTGACTGCGGCCGAGTTGGGCTCTTACGCGCGAGCCGCGGTGTGTTTGAACATGTCAGCGCAGATGGTGGCCAAACATGTCGCCGCGCTGGAACAGCGCCTGGGCGCACGCTTGCTCAATCGCACCACGCGTCGGCAAAGCCTGACGGAGTTGGGTAGCGCTTACTACGAGCGTTGCAAACATATCCTGACGGAGGCCGAGGCCGCCGATTCCCTGGCGCAGATCATGAATGACACCCCACGCGGCAAGCTGAAAATTACCGCCCCGGTGACCTTCGGCTCCTACAGCCTGATGCCTCTGGTGACCGCGTTTTTGCGTGACAACCCCGAGGTAAGCATCGACCTGAACCTCACCGATCGTTTCGTCGATCTAGTAGAAGAAGGCTACGAAGCCGCCTTCCGCATTGGCCCCCCAGCGATCACGGGGTTAACCGCCAGACCCCTGGCGCCGTATCGTCTGGTGGCCTGCGCGGCGCCTGCCTACTTGGCAGCACGGGGCACACCGCTGCGGCCGGCGGACCTTCAGCAGCATGAATGCTTGGGTTACGCCTTCTGGTCACGTCCGGCGGATCGCGAGTGGGTGTTCTACCAGGGCTCGGTCCCGCACACCGTGCAGGTTGCCAGCCGTTTGCAGATCAACGAAAGCAAGGCCCTGATGTCGGCTGCACTGGACGGGTTTGGCATTGTGCTCGGAGCGGAAGATTTTCTGCGCCCCGCGCTGGCCAGGGGCGAGTTGGTGCGGGTGCTGCCGGACTTTGACGCGCCGAGCCGGCCCATGCATTTGGTCTACACCGCCAACCGCCAGCGTACCGCCAAGTTACGACGCTTTGTCGAGGCGGTGCTGGAGCGTTTCGGCCCGGCTTGAGTGTTCAAGCCGCGACGCTGCCTCCCGTCTGTTCCTATGGATGCACTGTCAGCAGGTTCAGCAACCTGACAGACACCACCTGTTAAAAAGTACCCAAGCCTTGCAGGAGCGCGGCTGCAACAAGGGGGATTTTTTCTGATGCAGGTGTTGGGCGTTAGCGCCCGAGGGGTTTATATGTTGCTACGTTATGCAGCATTGGTGGCCATGGTCGTCGCGGCATCCGGGTGTGTGCAAGAGCGTGTCGTGCATGAGCGGCGACCGGTGCAACGTGAGTACGTCGAAGTGGTCGCGCCACAACCGCCGCCGATGCAAGTGATCGAAGTCGAGCCAGCTATACGCGAAGGTTATGTATGGTCACGCGGGTATTGGCGTTGGGAAGGTGGACGCTATGTGGCCGTACACGGCCATTGGGAGCCGGTGCGGGAGGGCTACCGTTATGTGCATCCGCACTGGGTGCAGCGAAATGATGGATACCACTGGCAGCATGGTGGCTGGGTTCGCTGAACCCCGCTCAGGTCAATCGCTTCATGCCCGCGGCCTTGGCTGCGTCGAGGTCAAAGGTGGCGGTGTATTCGCAGCCGGCTGCATGGGCGCAGCGCGCGATCAAACAGTCGGCGAAATCGGCTTTGTTTGCCGAGAACCGCCGGAGCGCCTGCCAGATGATCTCGGCATGCTCGATGATCAATTCACGGGTACGTAGCAGCGTTTCCAGCACCGTCACCACGTCGCTCTTGGCGCACTGATAGCAACTTTGTAAAACCCACACCAACTCCACCACCGACACCAGGCTGACAAAGCCTGGCGACAGGGTGGTGAGGGATTCGATCAGCTCGGACGCCTTGGCGGATTGGGCCGGATCGTCCTGGGTGACATAGCGCACCAGCACATTGGTATCCAGGCCGATCATTGCGCGCTCGCTCCCTGTGCCGCAATGGCGCGGTTCATGTCCTCGATGGAGATGGCCTGGGCAGGCTTGCGGATCAACCCCTTGAGGTCGTGAACGGTTTTGCTCGCGGCAATAATGGAAAATTTGCCGTCTTCCATTTCGACGAATTCGACCCGGTCTCCCGTTTCCAGGCCCAGGGCTGTCCTGACTTGGACGGGGATGGTGATTTGTCCTTTTGAGGTAAGCGTGGCTGTCGCCATGTTGAAGGTCTCCAGCGTGATACTCCTTACCTTAGGGTAAGGAGTGTGGGAGAACAAGATCCGTTGGTCCATAGGTTGCTCCTCGGGTGTGGGTCAGTCGGGCTTCGTAAAAACGATAGCCCGACGCTTGCCGCCGACAAGCCTGAACACGAGGTTAAAGCGCTACAGCATGTGTGGACTGACTTACTGCACCACGCGGTAGCAGGGTACATACGCCGCGCCACCCGGCAACTTCATGCGGTGCTGGGCGACGAACGCCTGGAGCAGTTCATCCAGTGGCTTCATGATGGCCGGGTCGCCATGGATCTCGTAAGGGCCGTTCTGTTCGATCAGGCGAATGCCCTTGTCCTTGACGTTGCCCGCCACGATCCCCGAGAACGCGCGACGCAGGTTGGCCGCCAGTTCATGGGGCGGCAGCGCGTGACTCAGTTGCAGGCTGGTCATGTTTTCGTGGGTCGGGTCGAACGGGCGCTGGAAACCTTCATCGATCTTCAACAGCCAGTTGAAGTGGAACGCATCGTTGCGCTCGCGGCGGAACTGCTTCACGGCCTTGAGCCCGGCGGTCATCTGGCGGGCCACTTCGGCCGGATCGTCGATGATGATCTGGTAGTGCGCCTGCGCCGCTTCGCCCAGCGTGGCGCCGACGAATGCGTGCAATTGTTGCAGGTACGGCGCGGCGTGTTTTGGCCCGGTGAGGATGACCGGGAACGGCACGTCGCGGTTGTCCGGGTGCATCAGGATGCCGAGCAGGTAGAGGAACTCTTCCGCCGTGCCGGCGCCGCCCGGGAAGATGATGACGCCGTGGCCGACGCGCACGAAGGCTTCCAGGCGCTTCTCGATGTCCGGCAGGATCACCAGTTCATTGACAATCGGGTTCGGCGCTTCGGCGGCGATGATGCCCGGCTCGGTCAGGCCCAGGTAGCGCCCGCCGCTGATGCGTTGTTTGGCGTGGGAAATGGTCGCGCCCTTCATCGGGCCTTTCATCACGCCGGGGCCGCAGCCTGTGCAGACGTCGAGGCTGCGCAGGCCCAGTTCGTGGCCGACTTTCTTGGTGTATTTGTATTCTTCGGTGTTGATCGAGTGCCCACCCCAGCACACCACGATTTTCGGCTCGACACCCGGGCGCAGCGTGCGTGCGTTGCGCAACAGATGGAACACGTAGTCGGTGATGCCCTGGGAGTTGCTCAGGTCGATGCGTTGGCTGTCCAGTTCGTTCTCGGTGTAGACGATGTCGCGCAGCGCGCTGAACAGCATTTCGCGGGTACTGGCGATCATTTCGCCATCGACGAAGGCGTCGGCCGGCGCGTTCAGCAGTTCCAGGCGCACGCCACGATCCTGCTGGTGGATACGCACTTCAAAGTCTTTATAGGCGTCGAGGATGGTCTTGGCGTTGTCGATGTGCGCGCCCGTGTTGAGGATGGCCAGGGCGCACTGGCGGAACAGGGTATAGATGCTGCCGGAGCCGGCTTCGCTCAGTTGCTGGACTTCACGCTGGGAGAGTGTTTCGAGGCTGCCCTTGGGGCTGACGGAGGCATTGATGACTTGACGTTGGGGCATTCTGATTCCTTGAAAGCGCAGCCACCGCGCCCTTCAGGGGGCGATGGCTTGAGAATGGTGGGCGCCGAATTCGGTCGCACGAGACGGTTATTCTGGCCGCCTCGCGGGCAGGGCGCAAACACCGTCCAGCGCCATCATGCCGCAGAACCTACTGAATCAGCTTCCAGTTTTTGTAGAAAAACCGACGCAGGGCGAACACCACGCCGGCAAAACCTGCGATCACGGCATTGAGGACGGAGGGCAACACGGTCGGCCGCACGATATCAATGAACAGGCAGTAGCGTTTGGCGTCGTTCTTGTTGAAGGATGCATGCATCAGCGTGTCATCGAAGATAAACAGCGGGTCGTCGTGCCAGTAATGCTTGTGCTTGCCCACTTGGATGTACACGCCCTCGTGATGGGGCGCCGGGGCCATGTTGTAGAGCACCCGGAACATCATGCGCAGAGGGCCGAAGTGGAAGGACGTCGAGCGGTTTTCGTTGAACACCGACACGCCGATGGTCTTCACGAACGGCAACTTCTTGCGCAGTTCCGGGATATCCAGGGTGGTTTCGATCGGCCGGCCGTACCATTGGAAAAACAACATGCCGCGTTTCTTCTCGGCCATGCGCTCGTCCAGGTAGCCGATGATCTCGTCCTTGTGGGCCATGGCGTCGTCGATCACCTGTTGCAGGTCTTCACGCCAGGCGGGCGGCAGGTCGCGCATCGTGTAGACGTGGCGGTTGCGGCTGCTCAACAGGTCGAACAGGGTGTTGAACGGTGCCAGCAGCCAGGTATTGCGGCCGCTGCCGATGAAATATTTCTTGAACGTGTCGCCGTCATACAGACCGTTGCGCAGGAAGTCATAGACACCGCAGACCAGCACCAGGCCGAGGAACACCGCAGTGGTCAGGGGGAAGAGGCAAATAATCAGCAGGACGCCGAATGCCCAGGCGATCGACACGGCTTTTTTGCGTAAGGCAGACTTGCTCATGAAACTCAGCTCCAGCTGGACGCCATTCGACAAGTCCAGGTCCGTGGCTGCGAGTGGTGGGGTTATGAAACATATTGAAACAACCCCATCATGATAAGGCGTTCTCAGGTGGATCGGCGCTTTAAATATTACGAAATTGTGAAGAGATGGCACAGTTTTTAACCCCCGGCCCGGCTTGCGCAGCGAGTTTTGGATTGGATTTTGTAAACAGAAGATTTGCGACTATCGTGACGCTTCGGTTTTTTGGACGTCATAGACCGGTACGATTAAGTTGAATGGCCACCATTGGCCTTCGGCACCTTGGAAGAGGCAGAAATTTTATGATCATCAAACCGCGGGTTCGTGGCTTTATCTGTGTGACCGCTCACCCTGTTGGCTGTGAAGCGAACGTCAAGGAACAGATCGACTACGTGACTCAACACGGCGTCATCGAAGGCGGCCCGAAAAAGGTGCTGGTCCTCGGTGCTTCCACCGGTTATGGCCTGGCCGCGCGCATCAGTGCCGCGTTTGGCTGCGGCGCCGATACCCTGGGCGTGTTTTTTGAGAAAGAAGGCGAAGAAGGCAAGCTGAGCTCCGCCGGCTGGTACAACAGCGCCGCGTTCGAGAAGTTTGCCGTCGAAAAAGGCCTGTACGCCAAGAGCATCAATGGCGACGCGTTCTCCGACGAGATCAAGCGCCTGACCATCGAGACCATCAAGAAAGACCTGGGCAAGATCGACCTGGTGGTCTACAGCCTGGCCGCGCCACGCAGGACCGACCCGCAGGGCGTGGTGCATAACTCCACCCTCAAGCCGATCGGCAAAGCCGTGACCCTGCGCGGGATCAACACCGACAAGGGCGTCGTCGTCGACACCACCCTTGAGCCGGCCACCCAGGAAGAAATCGACGGCACTGTGAAAGTCATGGGCGGCGAAGACTGGCAGTTGTGGATCGACGCCCTGCGTGAGGCGGACGTGTTGGCCGAAGGCGCCAAGACCACGGCGTTCACCTACCTCGGCGAGAAGCTGACCCAGGATATCTACTGGAACGGCTCCATCGGCGAAGCCAAGAAGGACCTGGACAAAAAAGTCCTGACACTGCGCGACAACCTGGCCGCACTGAAGGGCGACGCCCGGGTGTCGGTGCTCAAGGCAGTGGTCACCCAGGCCAGCTCCGCGATCCCGATCATGCCGCTGTACCTGTCGTTGTTGTTCAAAGTGATGAAAGAGCAGGGCACCCACGAAGGTTGCATCGAGCAGGTCTATGGCCTGTTCAAGGACAGCCTGTACGGCCGCGAGCCGAAGCTCGACGCCGACGGCCGCCTGCGTGCCGACCTGGCCGAGTTGCAACCGAAAGTCCAGGACGCCGTGGCTGCGCTGTGGAATCAGGTCACCGACGACAACGTCAACGAGATCAGCGATTTTGCCGGCTACAAGGCTGAGTTCCTGCGCTTGTTCGGCTTTGAGATCGACGGCGTGGACTACGAGGCTGACGTGAATCCGACCGTGAAGATCAACGGTCTGGTCCAAGCCTAAATACGTTCGAAAAAAAATGTGGGGGCGGGCTTGCCCGCGGTTACGGTGTGACAGTCAGCTGAGCAGGAGACTGATCCACCGCCATCGCGGGCAAACCTGCCCCCACATTGGTTTGCATAAACGTCGCTATTTCGGAGTCTTCCTACACTCCATCGCGCTCCCGCTGCCGCCCTCGATCTGCCAGACTCCGTCCGCTATCAACTCACGCTAACGGAGGATCTGATGACGATTCGTGCAGTCGTTTTTGATTTTGGCGGTGTTCTGTTCGATTGGAGCCCGCAGCACCTGTACCGCAAGCTGATCGCCGATGAAGAGGAACGGCAATGGTTCCTCGAGAACATCTGCACCCAGGCCTGGAACACCGAGCAAGACGCCGGGCGCACCCTGGCCGAGGCGACGCGCAGCCTGATCGCGCAATACCCCCATCACGAAACCTTGATCAAGGCCTACTACGAGCGCTGGCATGAAATGCTGCGCGGGCCATTGTCGGAGGGCGTGGCTATTCTCAGGGCGCTGCATCACGCCGACATGCCGCTGTTCGGGCTCACCAACTGGTCGGCCGAGACGTTCCCCTATGCGCGGGCCAACTACCCGTTCCTGCAGTGTTTTCGCGACATTGTGGTTTCCGGCGAGTTGAAGCTGATCAAGCCCGACGCAGCGATTTATCACGCCAGCCTCGGCCAGGTGCGCGCTCACCTGCCGGATATCCAGCCTAGCGAAGTGGTGTTTATCGATGATGTCGCGGGCAACATCGACGCGGCCATTGCCCTGGGCTGGCAAGGCATTCACCACGTTTGCGCCGAACGTACCGCCGAGCGACTGCGCGAATTGGGCGTGGGCTTTTAGCGCGCCCACTTCTCCAGGGCGAAATCCACGAAAGCCCGTAGTTTAGGCAGGCGATAACGATCCTGCCCGTACAGCAGATGCATGGGGCGGCAGGGCAGTTGATAGGTGGTCAGTAATGCCTCCAGCTTCCCGCTCTGCAGGTCGGGCTGCACCAGGGCATCGGGCAGCATGACGATGCCCATGCCTTGCACCGCCGCCTGGCGCAGGGCTTGCGAGCTGTTGATGGTCAGCGAGCCGGACACGGGGATCTCCACTTCGCCGTCCGCGCCGCTCATGCGCCACAGTTTGTCGGCGTTACGCCAATCGTCGCTGGAGGGGTAGGCGAATGCCAGGCAGTCGTGAAGTTGCAGATCTTCCGGCGTTTGCGGCGTGCCGCGTCGCGCCAGGTATTCCGGCGCGGCGCACAGGGTGATGGTGTAGTCCTGCAGGGGCCGGGCGATCAGGCTTGAGGGTTCCAACTCGCCCAGGCGGATGGCCACGTCAAAGCCGCTGTCGACCAGGTCCATGCGCTGATTACTGAGCACCACGTACAACTTGATCAGCGGGTAACGCTGGGAAAATTCGCTCAAGGCCGGCGCCAGGCGTTCGGTGCCGAAGGCGGGCGGTGCGGTGATGCGCAGGGTGCCCTTGGGCACGTCGCTGTGGGCCTGTTCGGCCAATTGCTCGGAGTCGGCCACCAGCCCCAGCACTTCCAGGCAGCGCTGGTAATACTGCCCGCCGAATTCGGTGAGGCTTTGCTTGCGCGTGGTGCGCTTGAGCAGGCTGACCCCCAGGCGTTGCTCCA
The DNA here is from genome assembly GCF_023072625.1 of Pseudomonas emilianonis. Lineage (NCBI taxonomy): Bacteria > Pseudomonadati > Pseudomonadota > Gammaproteobacteria > Pseudomonadales > Pseudomonadaceae > Pseudomonas > Pseudomonas emilianonis. Next base: position 1,541 of record NZ_JAKNRV010000103.1, on the reverse strand, counting down.
GGGCGCGCAAGTGGTTGCCGACCATGGTGGTCGACATCCCGCAGGCCTGGGCCGCGGCGGTCATGCTGCCGGTCTCGACCACCTTTACGTACACCGACATCGCCTGGAACAGGTCCATTATCAAACCCTGGTTTAAAGTCATTGCATGAAAGCGCAGTTTATCCAGCTTGGGTGGCTAACGATACTGTCCCCATCCCAACCTGCACTGGAGCTTGCCACCATGACCGCCGCTTGCCTGATGACCACTTACCAACCCTTGGCCTTGAGCTTTGTGCGTGGCCTGGGCACGCGCCTGTGGGACCAGCAGGGCCGCGAATACCTGGACGCCGTGGCAGGCGTGGCCGTGACCAACGTCGGCCACTCGCATCCGAAACTGGTGGCTGCCATCAGCGAACAGGCTGGGTTGCTATTGCACACCTCCAACCTCTACAGCATCGATTGGCAACAACGCTTGGCCCTGCGTCTGACCCAACTGTCCGGGCTGGATCGCGCGTTCTTCAACAACTCCGGCGCCGAGGCCAACGAGACCGCGCTAAAACTGGCGCGGCTGCATGGCTGGAAAAAGGGCATTGAGGTGCCGTTGGTGGTGGTGATGGAGAACGCTTTCCACGGCCGCACGCTGGGCACCATGGCGGCCAGCGACGGGCCCTCGGTCCGCTTGGGGTTCCAGCGCTTGCCGGGGGATTTTCTCAAGGTCGGCTTTGGCGACCTGGCGGCGCTGGAGGCGATCACGCGAGCGTTTGGCACGCGCATTGCGGCGGTCTTGCTGGAACCGATCCAGGGCGAAAGCGGGGTGCAGATGGCGCCAGCCGGTTACCTGAAGGCCCTGCGCGCTCACTGCACGCGCCACGGTTGGCTGATGATGCTCGATGAAATCCAGACCGGCATCGGCCGCACCGGCGCCTGGTTTGCCTTCCAGCACGAGGGCATCGTGCCGGACGTGATGACCCTGGCCAAAGGCCTCGGCAACGGCGTGCCCATCGGCGCTTGTCTGGCCAGGACCGCCGTGGCCGAGTTGTTCACGCCGGGCAGTCACGGCAGCACCTTCGGCGGTAACCCATTGGCCTGCCGCGTAGGTTGCACCGTGCTGGACATTATCGAGGCGCAAGGCCTGTTACAGAACGCCGCGCAACAAGGCGAACGCTTGCTGGCGCGGCTGCGGGTGGAATTGAGTGAGCACCCGCAGGTCCTGGCGATTCGTGGGCAAGGCTTGATGATCGGGATCGAATTGGCCAGCCCTTATCGCGACCTGGCCCTGCGCGCCGCCCAGGAGCACGGGCTGCTGATCAACGTGACCCGGGGTAAGGTGATTCGCCTGCTGCCACCGCTGACCCTGGAGGCCAAGGAGGTAGACATGATCGTGCGGGCCATCACCCGCTTGCTGGATTGAAATGAGAGCCCCTGTGGGAGGGGGCTTGAACTGGCCTAATGATTTTGGACACTTCAATCGGGCGCTATGATGGCGCCCAAATCTGAGGTGTTTGGTTATGCGTAAATCTTACTCGAGTGAGTTCAAGCTCAGGGCTGCCAGCATGGTGCTG
>NZ_JAKNRV010000102.1:0-14995 GCF_023072625.1 Pseudomonas emilianonis | reverse complement strand
GACAGTGGACCTGGCCTACCGCCGGGTGCTGCTGGACGGCGTCGAAGTGGCGCTGACCCGCAAGGAGTACGCGGTGCTGGCGCAACTGGCGCGTCATCCGGGGCGGGTGATTACCCAGCAGCAATTGCTCAAGGATATCTGGGGGCCGACCCATACCGAGGACAGCCACTACCTGCGCATCGTGGTGGGCCACCTGCGCCAGAAGCTGGCGGATGATCCGACTCAGCCGCGGTTTATCGTGACCGAGGCGGGGGTGGGGTATCGGTTGTTGGGGGCTTAATGCCTGATGGATTTTCGTTGGCTGTCAGGGCCTCATCGGGGGCAAGTCGAATCGTCGCACCGCCCCTCCCACATTTTGAAATGTGTTCACAAATCAAAGTGTGGGAGGGGCGGTGCGACGATTCGGCTTGCCCCCGATAGGGCCCTCAGCCACACCGCCAATCTCAGTGCTGCTCACTTTCATACCGATCCAACGTATCACTGGCAATCTCGCGCCCCAGGGCGATCAATTCCGGTGCCTTGTAGAACTCGAAAAACCGGCATACCCGCTTCGGCACGTTGATCAGGACGTCCGGCGGGTAGCCGGCGATCTTGTACTGCGCCAGCGATGTCTGCATCACCTCGAAGCTCTGGTTGATCAGGTCCAGCAACGATGCCGGGCCGACGTTATCGATGATGAACGAACCGGTCGCTGACTTCGGCGCCCCGGCGGTTTCCGGTGCGGCGGCGGGTTGCTGGGCTTCGGGTTCGGCCGACTCCAGCCACGGGTTGATCTCGGCCGCGTGGGCCTGCAAGGCTTCCTGTTCGAGCTTCATCAACTGCTCGGCCTGTTTGCGGCGAAACGGCAAGTGCGAACCCAGCGACTTCGCCAAGCTGTTGAAGCGGCTCTTGAACGCCGGCGGACGCTGGATCACCGGCAAGTGATAGTGCTTCTGGTTGGTCGCGTTGAGGTTGACCGCAATGATCAAGTCGCAATGGCTCGACACCACCGGCACGATCGGCAGCGGGTTGAGCAGGCCGCCGTCCACCAGCATGCGGTTGCCTTGCATCACCGGGGTGAACAGGCTCGGAATCGCCGCCGAGGCGCGCATGGCCTGGTGCAGGCAGCCTTCCTGGAACCAGATTTCCTGCTGGTTGGTGAGGTCGGTGGCCACGGCGGTGTAGGGGATGCGCAGCTCTTCGATGTTGATTTCGCCGACGATCTTGCGGATCTGCCCGAAGACCTTCTCGCCGCGAATCGCACCCAGGCGAAAGCTCACATCGACCAGGCGTAATACGTCGAGGTAATCCAGGCTTTCGATCCAGTTCCGATACTCGTCGAGTTTACCGGCGGCGTAGATTCCGCCCACCACCGCGCCCATGGAACAGCCGGCGATACAGGCGATGTCGTAGCCGCGCCGTTCGATTTCCTCGATCACCCCGATATGGGCGTAGCCCCTAGCTCCACCGGAGCCCAGCACCAAGGCAACACGCTTCTTCATGGTCGATGTCCTTCGTTAAGCAGGCGCCCACAATGCACCCAATGAGGGGGCGGCTTCAATCTTCGCGCAACCGCGCAATATTTTTCCAGAATAACGGCCGCGCTCGGGTATGCTCTGGCAATAGGCGCTTCTGATTTCAGGTAGTGGACAAGGCACTTTTCTTTGTAGGCAACGTCTACAGAATCCGACTGTTTTTCTTTATTTTGAGGTGTCATCGATGAAAGCCTGGATGTGTGTGCCTGTGATCATGTTGGCTCTGGCCGGTTGTGCCGGGAAAAGCGCCTATCGCGACAGCTGCGGCAGCCAACTGGACGCCGCGTGGAAAGAACTGGACTTGGCCAAGGCCGAAGGCTTTGCCGGTACCGTGAGCTACTCCAAGGCCTTGTCCCTGCTGACCGGCGCCAAGACCCAGCAGCAATTCGAAGCCTTTGAAGGCTGTGCCAACAAAGCCGAAAAGGCGCGTTTCTATATTCGTGAGTCTCGCGCCGGCCGCTGATTCGTAGCCGTTGCCGAGTGCAATGAGGCTGCGTCACAGGTCTTGAGTGATGCAGGGATTATTCGTCGTCAGTGGAGTAAAGCATGTCAGCTTTGGTAGATCAGTTAGTCGCTCAGGTCATCGGCCTGGAAGTTGGGTTACTGAGCTGCCAGGCTCGGCTCGCCGCCGTCACCGACGATGAGGCCCTGCATGATTTGCGCACCACCGTGCGGCGCCTGCGCAGCCTTTTGCGGCCTTTGCGCGGGTTGCCGGGCGTCGAACAACTCGAATTGGCCGCCCGCACCGTCGGCCAATTGACCACGCCGTTGCGTGATCGTGAAGTGCTGGCCGCGTATCTGCTCCAGCATGGTCACCCTGCCGCCGCCGACCGTCGCCTGCGTCTGCAACCCGATGCCTATCGCCACGTCGCGCAGGGCCCGGAATTGGCCCACCTGCTGCAAATCCTCGATGCATTCCCGCGTTTTATCCGTGCGTCGCAACACCAGAAATTGCTCAAGGGCCTGCGCCTGCGTATCGACAAGCGCCTGGTCAAGCAATGGCGCAAACTCGATGACGCCCTGCAGGACCCAAGCCACGATCGCCATCGTCTGCGTTTGTTGATCAAGCGCGTGCGCTACGCCGCCGAAGCCTACCCCGAGCTGGACAAACTCCCGGCCAAGGCCATGTCGCGCTTGAAAGAAGCCCAAGGCGCCCTGGGCGATTGGCATGATTGCTGGCAGTGGCTGGTCCAGGCTGAACATCAAGCCGATCTGCAGCCGTGTGTCACGGTATGGCGTCGCACCATGGCCCAGGCCGAAGGCGAGGCGGATCGGGTGCTGGACAAACTCAGCGAGGATTGTTTCTGAACCGGTCCGGTTTTTGGCCGGAATAGGCGCTGTACCTGGCGGGCACGCTGGTTAAGATCGCACCTCTGGTCTTTTTGATGTGAGGTCGCCATGCGCTTTAGTGATTTGCTCGACGCCGCCCGTAGCCACCCGCAGGCGGTCATCATCCCCGCCGAATGGGCACAGGGCCGCGCGAGCTTTGGTGGCCTGGTGGCCGCATTGCAATACGAGGCGCTGCGTGCCCAAGTCCCCGCCGACCGGCCTTTGCGCTCGTTGGCAATCACCTTCGTCGGCCCGGTAGCACCGGGTGTGCCCGCCAGTTACCAAGTCGAAGTGTTGCGCGAAGGCAAGGCCGTCAGTCAATTGCTTGGCCGGGTGGTGCAGAACGGCGAAGTGGCGACCCTGGTCCAGGCCAGTTTCGGTGCCTCCCGTGAGTCGCAAGTCGTGGTGGCGAGCGAACCGCCGCCGACCTTCAAACACTGGGAGGAATGCCAGGAGCTGCCTTACATCCAGGGCGTCACCCCGGAGTTCATGCGGCACCTGGCGATGCGCTGGAGTGTCGGCGGCTTGCCGTTTACCGGCAACACCTCCCGCGACATGGGCGGTTGGGTGCGGTTGCGCGGCGATGTGAAAGAAGAGCCGCTGACCGAGTCGCACATCCTCGCCCTGGTGGATGCCTGGCCGCCGGCCGTGCTGCCGCACCTTAGAAAGCCCGCGCCGGGCAGCACCCTGACCTGGACCATCGAGTTTATCCAGCCGCTGCAAGACCTGAGCACACTTGACTGGTGCCAGTACCACGTCACCATCGAACACGCCCGCGACGGCTACGGCCATGCCGCCGCCGCGCTATGGAGCCCGGCCGGCGAGTTGATCGCCATCAGCCGCCAGACCGTGGTGGTCTTCGCCTGACCCTCAGTGCTGGTGGCGCTTACGCCAGGCGCGCCACCAGCCGCCGCTCAACACAAAGCGCGGGAAGGTCACGAACTGCTCGACCACCAGGCGTTGGACGGCATCTTTGCGATCACTGAAGGGTTCACTGGCCTGGGCTTCCAGGTTGTGGCCATGCCGCTGCAGCGCAAGGCCGGCCAGGATACCGACAACGCCCACGGCCAAACTGGCCAGGCTCAGGCTGAACACTCCGGAAACGATCAACAGAAACCCGATGATAAACAGCGGCACCGCGATCATGTGCAACGCCAGGTTGGTCGGGTGCTGGTGGTTTTGCGGGTACTGACGCCATTGCCAGGCGGGGAGATTGGGATGACGTTTGCCCATGATGGTGAATCCTCTGTCCGTTGAAACAACTTGAACAGAGTTTAGGTCGGGTAGGCTGGCGCGGCGAATCAAGGCTGGCTATGGGGGCCATAGCCTCGCCTTGTATTGCTTATAGCTTCAACTGCCCGATCGCTTTGCTCAGCTCCCCGGCCAACGTGGCCAGTTCATTGCTGGTGGTTGCCGAATCGACAGTTTGTTGCACGGTGTTTTCGGTCACATCACGAATACTCACGACCGCGCGGTTCATCTCTTCGGCGACATGGCTCTGTTGCTCGGCGGCGACGGCGATCTGGGTGTTGCTTTCGCGCATCTGCGCCACGGCGCCGGTGATTTCGGCCAGTGCGGCGCCGGCTTCCTGGGCTTGTTGCACGCAGTCGTCGGCCTTGAACGAGCTTTCCTGCATGAAGTCCACCGCGTCGCGGGTGCCGGCTTGCAGCGCCGAGACCATGTGGGTGATTTCGTCGGTGGAGGTTTGCACGCGCTTGGCCAGGTTGCGCACTTCGTCGGCGACCACCGCGAAACCGCGACCCATTTCCCCGGCGCGGGCGGCTTCGATGGCGGCGTTAAGCGCGAGCAGGTTGGTCTGTTCGGCGATGCTGTGGATCACGCTGACCACGCTGTTGATTTTCTGGCTGTCTTCGGCGAGTTTCTGGATCATTTCGGCGGTCTGTTGCACGCCGCTGGACAGCCCGGCAATCGAGCGTTGCACCCGGTCTACCACTTCGCGGCCGCTGCCGGCCAGGGTGTCGGCGGTCTGGGACAGATCGCGAGTGGCGCCGGCGTGCTGGGCAATGTGGTGGACGGTGGCCGTCATCTCGTTGATGGCAGTGGCGGCCTGGTCGGTTTCGCTTTGCTGGCCGAGCATGCCGTGCTGCACCTCGTTCATGCTGCTGGCCAGCCGTGCGGCGCCTTCATCCAACTGCTTGGCGGTGCGGGCCACGGTGTTGACCACCCGCTGGTAGCCGGCTTGCATGGCGTTGAACGCGCTGGCCATCTGGCCGACTTCATCTTTGCAGGCCAGTGGGACACGCGCCGACAGGTCGCCGGTTTTCTCGACATGCAGCATCACGTCCTTGAGGGTGTTGAGTTGGCTGAGCAGGAAGCGGATCAGCAACTGCGACGCGCAGAGCATTGCCAGCATCAGGATCAGCACCGCTACGGCGTAGTGGGTGAAGCGTTCACTGAACACCTGGCTCAGGCTTGGCGCGTAAGCGAGCACTGCGATCTGTTGCCCGTCTGCGCGGGCGACCACTTCAGCGCCCATCAACGGGTTTTCGCCGAACAATGGCAGGTGATTGAGTTCGACCCAGCCGCTGGCACTGCTCAGGTCTGACAGATCTAGATCGGCCAACTGTGGGACTTGACCACGGGCAAACGTCAGCCAAGCCTCACCCTTGGGCAGCGACTTGTCGGTCGGCCAGGCGCTGAGCAAGCGCGCCTGAGCTTGTGCCGAGGTCTGGGACGCCTGGCTGCGCGACTGCTGTTCGAGATGCACGGCGTATAACACCAACAGCAGCGTGGTGATAAAAGCGACCGCATTGACGGCCCAGAATTTGTACTTCAGCGAGATATTGCTAAGCCAGGCACCCATGGAAGGTTTTCTCTGATCGCGGAAACAGCATTGGCAAGGTGCCATTATTGTGCCGTTACTCAGAAAAGTCACTTTGATATGGGTCAATGCGTCGCATCAAACCACGGTGGGCAGCCCGAAAAAGGCGCGGGCGCAGGCGGTGCTGTGCTGGGCCAGGTCTTCCGGGCTTTCGTTGCGGTGCAGGGCAACTTCGCGCAGCACCTCCGGCAGGTAGGCCGGTTCGTTGCGGCCGTTTTTCGGCTTGGGCCGCAGGGTGCGCGGCAGCAGGTAAGGCGCATCGCTTTCCAGCATCAGGCGGCCCTGAGGAATTTCCCTGACCAGCGGATGCAGGTGCGTCCCACGGCGCTCGTCGCAGATCCAGCCGGTGATGCCGATATGCAAGTCAAGGTCGAGGTAGCTGAACAGCGCCTGCTGCTCGCCCGTGAAGCAATGCACCACGGCGGCGGACAAGTGATCGCGGTAATCCTTGAGGATCTCCAACAGGCGCTGGTTGGCGTCGCGTTCGTGGAGAAATACCGGCAGTTTCAGCTCGACGGCCAGGGCCAGGTGTTCTTCGAGGACTTTTTCCTGCTGCGGGCGCGGGGAAAAATCGCGGTTGAAATCCAGCCCGCATTCGCCCACTGCGCGCACGCGGCTGTCGTTGAGCAAACTGCGTAAGCGTTGGGCGCTGTCGCCGTTCCAGTCGCTGGCGGAGTGGGGGTGGATGCCGGCGGTGCAGAACAGCCGTTGGCCGCTTTCATCGAGTTTTTCGCACAATTGCAGGGCCTGTTCGCTGCCGTCGACACGGGTGCCGGTGAGCACCAATTGTTGCACGCCAGCGGCATAGGCGCGCTCGAGAACGGCCTGGTGCTTCTCGTCGAAACTTGGGTTTGTCAGGTTGACGCCGATATCAATGAGTTGCATGGTGCTATCTCCGCCTGCGGCCGGAAAGCATATCAGAGCTGTAGATTTATAAGAAAAACCAAGAACTACAACGAGTTATAGCTGTCTTTGAACGTCGCAAGCGACATTGTGGTGGGCCTGTTGCCTGCCCTGGTGCCGCCGTTGCGTACTTTGTCAGCGCATAAAGCGCTCTGTTTCTGACCTCCAGCCCCTCGTTTTTCGCGAAGGTGCTGGCCAGTATTCTTTCCGGAGAGCGGATGATCCGACCCTCGGCGTTACTTATGTTGTGCCTGACGTTATTGCTGCCCATGGCGGCGGTCGCGCGGCTGGACGGGCCGCTGGAAGTGACCAAGCCGAGCAAGGTCCGCGACCTGGCCGAGATTCGCTCCAGTCGTACCCTGCGCGTACTGGTCAACCAGAGCCGCAACAGTTCCGGTGAAATTCAGGGTCAGGCCATTGGTGTCGAATACCATCGCCTGCGTGCGTTCGAGCAATACCTCAACGACCAAGCCCGCGATGGCCAGAACATCAATCTCAAGATCATCCCCAAGGCCAAGGGGCAACTGCTCGGCGCGCTGGCGCGTGGCGAAGGCGACTTGGTGGCTCCCGGAGAATTGCTGGAAGTAAAGGCCGCGCACAAGATCAGCGCGAGCGACCCGATCGCCAGTGGCGTGCCGTTATGGCTGGTGGGGGTCAAGGGGGAGCGGCGGTTTACCAAGTTGGAGCAGCTATCCGGGCGCACCCTGACGCTGACCACTGGCAGCGCGGCGGCGGATTCGATCAACCAGGTCAACCAGAAGCTGGCCCTGCACAAGCAGCCGCCGATCAAGGTGGAGTGGGTCGACCCGAGCCTGGCGGTGGAGGATGTGCTGGAGATGGTCCAGGCCGGCATCTTTCACCTGACCATCGTCGAGAAGCCCATCGCTGAACGTTGGTCGAAGATCCTGCCCAAGCTGCGCTTCGACAAACAGGTGGCGATCAATGAGCCGGGCGAGGAGTACTGGTTCGTGCGGCAGGACGCCGCGATGCTGCGGGCAAGTATTGATCGTTTCCTCAAGACCTACCGCACGCCTTCCGACCAGGACGTGGCGTTTCAGCGCATTTATCGACGCCTTTACCAAGTGCGCAACCCACTGGCCCGCATCGACCGTCAGCGCCTCGAGAAACTGCGTCCGGTCCTGCAAAAACATGCGCGCGAGCAAGGCATGGATTGGTTGAACCTCGCTGCGCTGGCCTTCAAAGAGTCCGCCCTCGACCCAGGTACGCGCAGCAGCGGTGGCCCCACCGGCCTGATGCAGATCACACCTTCGGCGGCGCAGCGGGTGGGGGTGAACAATATCGAGAATCTCGACAGCAATGTGCAGGCGAGCGCGCGTTACCTGTCGATGATCCGCCGCAAGTTTTTCGCCAGCCCCAAGCTCAACGAGCGCGAGCGCATGGCTTTCGTGCTGGCGGCCTACAACATGGGGCCGGAACGCGTGCAAGGCATGCGTACCGAAGCCAAGCGCCGTGGGCTTAACCCCAATCAGTGGTTCTTCCAGGTCGAGCGCATTGCCATGGAGCAGGTGGGGATGAGCGCCGTCAGCTATGTGAATAGCGTCAATAAGTACTACCTGGCGTTTGATCGGGAACGGGACTCCCTGGAGCCGCCGGCGTTGGAGCCGAAAATCGCTTCGCGCAAGTGATCGATTTTATAGATATTTATCAGGCAATTTTTCGGCTTTTATCATTGTATAAACTGATTAATATAGCGGCCAACCAACCCCTACTTTGAAAAGGATTATCACCATGAGCCCACTGATCAAAAGCATCCTGTCCACCCGCGCCGGCTATGGCCTGACCGTTCTGCGCATTGTTGTCGGTATCATCTTCGCCGCCCACGGTTCGCAAAAACTCTTTGGCTGGTTTGGCGGCTACGGCCTGGCGGGCACCGCGCAGTGGATGGAAAGCATTGGCCTGGCGCCGGGCACCTTGATGGCCTTGTTGTCGGGCGGTACCGAGTTCTTCGCCGGCCTGGCCCTGATCATCGGTCTGCTGGCGCGCCCTGCGGCATTGGGCCTGACTATTCTGTCGCTGGTGGCGATCTTCTCGGTGCATATCCATAACGGTCTGTTCATGGCGAACAACGGTTATGAGTTCGCCCTGGCCTTGCTCGGCGGCTCCCTGGCCGTCCTGTTCGAAGGTGCTGGCAAACTGTCTGCCGACCGCGCCATCGCCAACTGATCGCCCTGTAACCCCTGGAGAAGGCCCGCCATGCGCGGGCCTTTTCGTTGCGCGGGATTCTTGACACCGCCCCATCGGCTTCTCTAGGATGTTGGTTATGCGCCGATTTAAACAGCTAATTGCGGGGCGCCACTGGGACTCGATGCAGCCCGACAGAAGCCAGCTCTGACTGAAGACGCAGGCTTCGAAATACCGCTAAAGCGCTGGTTCGGTGTTGCCTCTCACCTGCCCGCAGACTTTTGAGGCAGAGACACGACACGATGAATGCACCACACCCCCTCATACGCCTGGCCCCGATCACTGCGGACCTGAATCAACGCAATCCAAGAATTCTCCTCGGCGGCAAGCACCAGCCGACGCTGTTGCGTTACCTGGATGGTTGGCCGCGGCGTGGCGGGCGGCCTTCGGCGTTCCTGATCCAGTTTGTCGAGGATGGCGATTCTCTGGCGCGCTTTGCCAGCAACAGCTTTGACCTTGCGGTGATCCAGGCGCCCAGCGCCAGAGATGCGGCCGAGGTGATCCATCAACTGACGCGCATTGCCCGGCAAGGCTTGATCGCGCGGCGCTGAGCCCTCAATAAAACGCCGACGGCGGCACCGGACAACGACGGCGACGCCATTGAAATAGCCCCCAGGCAATCAGGCCCAGCAGTGCCGGCAACGGCACAATCACCAGCAGTTGTATGTTGCGTTCCAGGCGCTGCACCGGCGCGTAAAGGACGTTTTTCAGCGCATGCAGTTCCATCGGTAAACGCAGGCGTTCCTTGTTGAGCGCTTGCAACTGGGTGTTGGTATCGACCGCCTCGGTGCCCAGGGTCGTGCCCTCAGGGTTAAGGCGCTGCCATTCCTTTTCCGTTTGTGCCAGGCGCTGCTCCAGATCGGCGGCCTGATCTTGGTAGGCGCGCTCGGCAGCCTCGCGGCGCTTCTCCAGCAGGTTCAATGAGTGGCCCGCCACTGCACGCGGGCGAATATTCGCAAGGGCCTGCGGTGCTGCGAGGTTATCCAGAGCGTTCACTACAAACAGTTTGTTAGCGTTTTGCGCGGAACCGCTGGGTGGTTCGCTCAACATATCCGTATCGGCAACCACTACCACGTGGATCTGCGTCGCCTTCTGCAGCCCCGACGGCTGCCCGCCAAATCCGTCGGCAAACGCTGAATAGGCTGGCCCTTCGAGTCGGGCAGCGATCACATGGCGCTCGCCACGCGTGGGGAACGCGCTGTCCACGGCGCCGGAATCGAGCAGTAACGACTGTCTGGAGCTGCGCAGCAGTGGCGTGAAGGTGGCTCGGCTTTTATCCAGGGAGAACAGGGCGCCGCTGTTCGACACGGTCACCGTGTCCAGCTTCCAGGTGCTGACATCATGGGTATTCATCGCTTGGCGTGGCAGGGTGAATGTGGCCGGTTGATGTTCCGATGGGGCATAGGTGCGGTCGACCAGCACCTTGTTGCTCGGCATGCTGACCCCCCAGCCGGCGAGCAACCCGTCTAGCCTGGTGGCCGAGGCTGTTGCCTTTGAGTCGCCTTTGCCGAGGGGGTCGATAAACATCAGCAGTTTGCCGCCGTTCAGGACGAACTGGTCAACCGCGTACAGCGTTTTCTCCGGCAGCTCGCGGGGGTTTATGAGCATCAGGGTTTTGATCCGCGAGGGGACATGATCTGCAGTCGGCTCCAACTCCAGTAGGTCGAAATGTCGGTGCAATTCCAGCACCAACGGTTCGATGGGCGCTTCTGCCGGTAACCCTGATAACAGCCCAATGACCGCGGGCTCCGGATGCTGTAACTGGGTGATCAGGTGGCTGATTTCATACTCCAGCAGCGGCTCGTTCTCTGGGTCGAACGATTGGATGCGTTGGGCGGCTTGGCCCTCCCGAGTGCCGATAAGACCGAAGAACCCCGGTTGATCGCGTAGTCCATATAATCCTGCTTTGTAGGCATCCTCTGAAAAGGGAGCGGGATCGATAATGTGCAAATTGATCCTGCCGTTTGCTGCGTGTTCGAACGCTCTCAGTTTTTCTTCAACGCGTTTGGCATAGTGTTTCAGGATGCTGCTTTTTTGTGCCGGTAGGCTTGAATTGAAGTAGTAGAAGTCCAGTGGGCTTTCCAGTGTGGTGAGTAAGTGCACTACCTCGGGTGACAATGTGTTGGTTTTTTGTTGAGAAAAATCCTGGCGTAGATCGGGAAGTTTGACTGCCCATACCAGGTTGAATGCGAGGAACAAAAGCAGTATGACGCTAAGTGTCATGCCGGTGCGCAATGGATATCGCATCGAGAGTGTTCCTTCTCAGCTGTTCTTGTAGTTGAGGATAGCGGTCGTCGCAGCAAGAAAAGCAATGATCATGCTGATGAAATACGCGCAGTCTTGAAAGGTAAGTGTCCCGTGGTCAATCAGGCCAAAACGCAGGAGCGGGCTGAGAGACGTCAAACTATCGATGATCCAGATGGGCGCTTGACGCTCAAGTGCATCCAACACCGAAGACACGCCGCTGGCCAATAACAGCAGGCTCAGCGTCAATATGAAAATGGTCAGGCGTTGGCGGGTCAGTGCGCAAATAAAAACACCGACCGAGAGATAGCTCCCGGCTAATAACCAACTGGCCAGAAATTGTGAGGCAATGACCGCGTTGTCCGCAGTGCCCAGCAAGTTGACAACCGTCACGATGGGAAATGTCAGCAATAATGCCAGGCCCGCCACGACCCAGGCGGCGAGGAATTTGCCAATAACCAGTTCCGCAGGCCTGACAGGCAGGGTTTTCATGAAATCGCCAAAGCCTGTCTCGTTCTCATCCGCCCAAAGTTGAGTCGACAGCGCAGGGATCAGTAACAGGTACAACCAAGGATGCCATTGAAAAAAGCCCTGCAAGTCGCTGCTGCTTCGCTCCAGCAATGGGCTTGTGTGCAACCCCAGTAAGGCGGACAGCACCAGAAATACTGCAATGCTCAGGTAGGTGGCAGGTGCCGATAGATAGCTGGCAAGCTGGCGTTTGAAAACAGGTGGCAGCAGGTTCAATGGGATGCCTCCTGGCTCAGGTGGTGAACGACATCGTTCAGGCGGCCTGGCTCCAGATTCAGTGAGTGTATTTCCCAGCGCCGGTTGGCAATCAATGCGCAGATGGCGGGGTAGATGGAGTGTCCCGGCATGGCGAGAACGGTCACCGTGCCTGGACCGTGCCGGTCTTCTTCGATACCTGCCACGCCGGGCAGCACGGCGAGTGCCAACAAATCCAGGGCCGACTTCGCCGCCAGGGTGACCGCCCGGAAGTGCCGGGAGCTGCGCTGTAGCTCGGGCATTGGGGTGTCCGCCAGCAGGCGACCGCCGCCAATGACCAGGGCCCGGGTGCAGACGCCGGCCAGTGCTTCGCAATCGCGTGAGGCAACGATAATCGTCATCTCGTCGGCCAATGACTGGATAAGCGTGCTGATCTTCTCTTGCTGATGGGGCGCCAAGCCCTCGCCGGGTTCGTCCAGCAGTAGCACGTCGGGGTCGTGCAGCAGGGCTTGGGCAAATGCGACTTTGCGTTTCAGGCCCGGCGGAAGTGTGTTGATCGGGTAACCGAGGACTGGCCAGAGTTCGAGTCGGCTGGCGGCGCGATCCACCCGCCTGCGCTTCTCCGCGCCCTGGAATCCACGAACGGTAGCGATGAAACTGAGCAAGTTCTTGACTGACAGGGTCGGGTGGTTGACGCCGGATTCGGGTTGATAGCCTATTGCCTTGCGTGCGTGATACCCGTGGGTTTGTGTATCCAGCCCCAAAATCCGCACCTGCCCCGAGGAGGGCTGGGTGGCGCCGGCGATCATTTTCAAAAGTGTAGTTTTACCTGCCCCCTCCAATCCAAATAACCCAAGGCACTCTTGGCGTTTGGCAGAAAATGAGACATCGCTGATTACACTCTTTTTGTTCAAGTATTTTGTGAGGTTGCTTATCTCGATCATTATGCTTTTCTATTCGGTGGGTAAGGCAAGAAGAATGAAGAGGCAAGCGCCTTTATTGAGTGATACAGGGCTCGGGTTTAAAAATGGTACGTTCAATGCATCGTGCTTGGAAGCACTGAAGTATATTAATAAGAGAAGTCCTACGTTCAGTCGATTAGCGCGCTGAAACAATCGTTGAGTGATAAATGCATGTTGATGGTCGGATGTTTATCTGATGTTTATATACGCTTTGCTTGTTGTCATGAGGCCCGATTACTATGATGCTTCTACGTACCCTAGTTCTTGAACGCTCGGGTGAAGATACGCCGGTCAACGGCGCTCTGCTCTGTGGTTTTGCTATACCCCAGATCGCGTCAAACTTTCTTGTGTACAGTCTGGATGAAGAAATAGAACCGGGTAGTTCCCGGGTATATGTCGCAGCATTACGTAGGAAAGTTGAACGGTACTTCTTGGGCGGGGTGGATGCTCAGGAAGATCTGCAAGTTGCGATGCGGGTATTTAAACAAATACTGACCCTGGCGGCGTCCGGTACCAAATCGGGCAGTATAGGTGACGGCCAGGTTCCTTATCATTTTGTCGACTTGAAAGGCTGCAAGTTGCCGCCCGCCAGGCCCGAAGATCATCATTCAATGAACATCAAGAAAGCCTTGGTGATGAAGGTGATTACCTTGGGTACGTCTGCCCCTGCGTCAGAGGCTATTGAAAGTCCCACGCTGATTGTCCCGTCCATTCGTTTTTCTTCCCGAATGGTCTCGGCTCCCAAAGTGACGAAGGAGCCTGAAAAGGTCTTGCCCGTGATGATCCAGGGGCCGGCTCAACCTCCGCGGCAGGCGCCAGAGGTCTTGGCGCCAAATGAATCGCTGGCCGTTGTGGTTGCACCCAGTGCGCCGCCGGCATTGAGCGAACAGGCGGAGCAAAATTCGCTGTTCGAGGTGGATAGCACCTTGACCAACCTCGCGCGTGTCGCCCAGGAACTGACCCAGCAAAAACTCGCGATGCAAAAACGCGAAGAGGTGCTTGAGCAGCGCCAGGTTCAACTGCAGCAAGGGCTGGAGGAGCTTGAGCAAAAACGCCAGGAGCTGACCCGTCGGATGGCGCAGGAGGAGGGCGCCCTGCAGTTGCAGGCTCAGGCGCTGGAAGGGCGTGAGGCACAGTTGGCAAATGCCTTGGGTGCGCAGCAGCAAGGGCAGCGCCAAATGGATGAACGCGCCCGCGTCCTGGAGGAGCGGGTCACTCAAGTCGAGGTGCAAGAGTTACGGGCGCGCCAGAAGGGCGAGACGTTGGCGGCGCTGCTCGTGCAGTTACCTGGGTTGCGCCAGAATGTGCATGCCGTCCTCTTTGAACTCGACCAGGCGTTGGACGGCCTGGCGAGAAATGAGCCGCTGCAACCCAGCAGCGATCCTGGTGCAATCCACTTGTGATGCGAGGCGTCAGTGGGTCTGGCTACTTTCCCCCGTTCATTTATCATCACCCTCTGTTCGTCGACGCCGGGCCTTCAAGCTGCGGCGTATTGGAATCAATGGACATTGCCTGGGGATGCACGCGTTTGAGTACCAAGCTGATTACCAAAGAAGGTCATGAAGCGCTGAAGAAGGAGTTGGATTACCTGTGGCGCGAAAAGCGTCCGGACACCACGCGCAAGGTGACGTGGGCCGCCTCCCTGGGGGATCGTAGCGAGAACGCGGACTACCAGTACAACAAGAAGCTACTGCGTGAGATTGATCGGCGGGTACGCTACCTGCGCAAGCGTCTGGAAGACATGCGCGTGGTGGAGTACATGCCCGAGCAGGAGGGGCAGGTATTTTTCGGTGCCTGGGTCGATATTGAAAACGAGCAGGGCGAGACCAAGCGTTTTCGTATCGTCGGCTATGACGAGATCTATGAGCGGATGGACTACATCTCCATCGACTCACCGATGGCACGGGCGCTGTTGCGCAAGCAAGTCGACGACGAGGCTATCGTGCAGACACCGAACGGCGAGGTGTGCTGGTGGATCACCGGTATCGAGTATGTGAAATAGGCAATCATGGCCCGCAGGCTTTGAAGCTGCGGGCCATCATCCTTTCAACCTTCGCGCAATACCGTCAGCGGGCTGGCATTCAGCGCGCGGCGCGTCCCGAATACCCCGGCACCGCCGATCAGCACCGCACCGATCACCGGCAGCAGTAGCAACCACACGTGCGGGTGCCAGGCCAGGTCAAAGGCATAGCGGTACAGCACCCATGTCACCAGCTCGGTGCCCAGCGCCGCGAGCAAACCGCTGACCGCGCCCAGCAGGCCGAACTCGATGCGTC
>NZ_JAKNRV010000101.1:0-15052 GCF_023072625.1 Pseudomonas emilianonis | reverse complement strand
TGTAGACGCTGCGCTTGTGGCGAGGGCGCTTGCTCCCGCTGGGGTGCGAAGCGCCCCCAAAGCAGGCGACTGCTGCGCAGTCGAACGGGAGCAAGCTCCCTCGCCACGGAGGCGGCGCATACCGGGGTCGGGGTTAAGCCGACTTCTTGCGAATCCAGTACAGGTACGTACCGGCCTGCTCCTGCTGAGCCACCAGTTCGTGGTCGAGGAACACGCAGAACTTGGGAATATCGCGGCGGGTCGACGGGTCGGTCGCGATCACCTTGAGCAGACCGCCAGGCGGCAGGTCGCGGATGTGCTGGTGCAGCATCATTACCGGCTCCGGGCAGTTGAGGCCCGTTGCATCAAGGGTGCCGTCGACGGCGGTGTCGGTCATATCGCTCATTGATTACTCCTGCAGCAGGCGCTCAGTTTAACGGGCCTTGGTTTTCTTCACATCTACCAGGCGGCGCAGGTGGCAGGTCACTTCTTCGCGGTCGTGGTACAGCTGCTTGCAGCCGATCTCCACGCGAATACCACGCGCCTTGAAGCCGTCTTCGATGCGCTCGAGCAAACGCTTGACCTCGGCGTAACGCTGTTTCATCGGCAGTTTCAGGTTGACCACCGCTTCACGGCAATAACCTTCGCCGATCCAGGTTTCCAGCAAGGCGGCGTTGCGTGCCGGTTTTTCGACGATGTCACACACCATCCAGTCCACCGGCTGCTTGGGCACGAAGGTGAAGCCGTCGGCCATCAAATGCTGCACCAGGCCAGTGTCCATCAGGCTTTCGGCCATGGGTCCGTTGTCGATGGCGGTCACCAGCATGCCCCGGTTGACCAACTGCCAGGTCCAGCCGCCGGGCGCGGCGCCCAGGTCGACGCCCGTCATGTCGCCGTGCAGGCGCTCGTCCCACTGGTCGCGGGGGATGAAGTGGTGCCAGGCCTCTTCCAGCTTCAGGGTCGAGCGGCTGGGTGCGTCGCGGGGGAATTTCAGGCGTGGGATACCCATTGGCCACATCGCCGAGTTGTTCGATTCGGCCAAGCCGATGAACGCTTCGCGACCGCTCTTGAAGGTCAGCAGCAGGCGTGGCTTGCTCGGTTCGTCCACCAGCTTGCCGGCGTTGAGCAAGGCTTTGCGCAGGTGGAGTTCGAATTTCTTGCAGAAGTTCGACAGTTCCTTGCCGTCGTTGGTGTCGACCATCTCCAGCCACAGGCTGCCGCACACCGGAAAATCGCGCAGGTGCGCGAGGATCACGCTGATGCGGTCGGTTTCCGGCAGGTCGATGAACACCCCGCGTGCCCATTGCCGCGGGAAGATCAGCTCGGCAAAACGCTGGCCGTGCATCAGGCGCTGGGCGCCGTCTTCTTCGGTGCAGACAAATTCGGCGCAAGCGCTGCCGGTCTTGGCCTTGGCGTAGCCGGAAACGTTCAGGCGCGCGGCGTGCTCCGCGATCTCGGAACAGACCTCGCCTTCAAAACCCGGGCGGCAGTGCATAAAAAGGGTGTTCATCAATTCTCCTGGTGACTCAACGGACGTGCGCTATCGCAATGTCTGTCATGAAAACGCGCGCATGATAGCTGACTTCGGAACCTTGGATCTGTCCATAGAGTCCAGTAATTAGCCAGCTACTGAAAACAGCGCTAGTTTGATAGCTCTGTTCGTCCCGTCAGGTCCGTAGCCGTGCGGACCATAAGGAGTCATGTAATGTCATCCATTGATAGCCTGAGAACCCTTAAAACCCTGCAAATCGACGACAAGACTTATCACTATTTCAGCCTGCCCGAAGCCGCCAAGAGCCTGGGTGACCTGGATAAGCTGCCGATGTCCCTCAAAGTGCTACTGGAAAACCTGCTGCGCTGGGAAGACAACAAAACCGTCACCGGCACCGACCTCAAGGCCATCGCCGCCTGGCTCAAAGAACGCCAGTCCGACCGTGAGATCCAGTACCGCCCGGCCCGCGTGCTGATGCAAGACTTTACCGGGGTGCCCGCCGTGGTCGACCTGGCCGCCATGCGCGCCGCCATGGCCAAGGCCGGTGGCGACCCGCAGCGCATCAACCCGCTGTCGCCGGTGGACCTGGTGATCGACCACTCGGTGATGGTCGACAAGTTCGGTACCACCGGTGCGTTCGAGCAAAACGTCGACATCGAAATGCAGCGCAATGGCGAACGCTACGCCTTCCTGCGCTGGGGCCAGAGCGCCTTCGACAACTTCAGCGTGGTGCCGCCGGGCACCGGTATCTGCCACCAGGTCAACCTCGAATACCTCGGCCGCACCGTGTGGACCAAGGATGAAGACGGCCGTACCTACGCCTTCCCCGACACCCTGGTCGGCACCGATTCCCACACCACCATGATCAACGGCCTCGGCGTGCTTGGCTGGGGCGTGGGCGGGATCGAAGCGGAAGCGGCGATGCTCGGCCAGCCGGTGTCGATGCTGATTCCGGAAGTGATCGGCTTCAAGCTCACCGGCAAATTGAAAGAAGGCATCACCGCCACCGACCTGGTGTTGACCGTCACCCAGATGCTGCGCAAGAAAGGCGTGGTCGGCAAATTCGTCGAGTTCTATGGCGACGGCCTCGCCGACCTGCCCCTGGCGGACCGCGCCACCATCGCCAACATGGCCCCGGAATACGGCGCAACCTGCGGCTTTTTCCCGGTGGATGAGGTGACCCTGGACTACCTGCGCTTGTCCGGTCGTCCTGCGCAGACCGTCAAACTGGTTGAGGCCTACACCAAGGCCCAGGGCCTGTGGCGCAACGCCGGCCAGGAGCCGGTGTTCACCGACAGCCTGGCCCTGGACATGGGCAGCGTCGAAGCCAGCCTCGCCGGGCCGAAACGCCCGCAAGACCGCGTGTCGCTGCCGGATGTCAGCCAGGCGTTCAGCGACTTCCTCGACCTGCAATTCAAACCGACCAACAAAGAAGAAGGCCGCCTCGAAAGCGAAGGCGGTGGCGGGGTCGCCGTGGGCAATGCCGACCTGGTGGGCGAGACCGACTATGAAGATGACGGCCAGACCTATCGCCTGAAAAACGGCGCCGTGGTCATCGCCGCCATCACCTCCTGCACCAACACCTCCAACCCCAGCGTGATGATGGCGGCCGGGCTGGTGGCGAAAAAGGCCGTGGAAAAAGGCCTGACCCGCAAACCCTGGGTGAAAACCTCCCTGGCCCCCGGCTCCAAAGTGGTCACCGACTACTACAAGGCCGCCGGCCTCACTCAATACCTGGACAAGCTCGGCTTTGACCTAGTGGGTTATGGCTGCACCACCTGCATCGGCAACTCCGGCCCGTTGCCCGAGCCGATTGAAAAAGCCATCCAGAAAGCCGACCTAGCCGTGGCGTCGGTGCTGTCCGGCAACCGCAACTTCGAAGGCCGCGTACACCCGCTGGTGAAAACCAACTGGCTGGCCTCGCCGCCGCTGGTCGTGGCGTATGCGTTGGCCGGTACGGTGCGCATCGATATCAGCCGCGAACCGTTGGGCAACGATCAGCAAGGCAATCCGGTCTACCTGAAGGACATCTGGCCGAGCAGCCAGGAAATTGCCGACGCCGTCGCCCAGGTCAGCACCAGCATGTTCCACAAGGAATACGCCGAGGTGTTTGCCGGCGACGAACAGTGGCAGGCGATTGAAGTGCCACAGGCCGCGACCTACGTTTGGCAAAAGGATTCCACCTACATCCAGCACCCGCCGTTCTTCGACGACATCGCCGGCCCGCTGCCGGTGATCAAAGACATCAACGCTGCCAACATCCTGGCCCTGCTGGGCGATTCGGTGACCACCGACCACATCTCCCCCGCCGGCAACATCAAGGCCGACAGCCCCGCCGGTCGCTACCTGCGCGAACAAGGCGTGGAACCGCGTGACTTCAACTCCTACGGCTCACGTCGGGGCAACCATGAAGTGATGATGCGCGGCACCTTCGCCAATATCCGTATCCGCAATGAAATGCTCGGCGGCGAGGAAGGCGGCAACACGCTGTATATCCCCACCGGCGAGAAAATGCCGATCTACGACGCGGCCATGAAGTACCAGGCATCCGCCACACCGCTGGTAGTGATCGCCGGCCAGGAATACGGCACCGGCTCAAGCCGCGACTGGGCGGCCAAGGGCACCAACCTGCTGGGGGTCAAGGCGGTGATCGCCGAGAGTTTCGAACGGATTCACCGCTCCAACCTGGTGGGTATGGGCGTGCTGCCCTTGCAGTTCAAGCTGGACCAGAACCGCAAGGCGCTCAAGCTCACCGGTAAGGAGAAGATCGACATCCTCGGTTTGACCGCTGTGGAGATCGTGCCGCGCATGAACCTGACCCTGGTGATTACCCGCGAGGATGGCAGCAGTGAGAAGATCGATGTGCTGTGCCGGATCGATACCCTCAATGAAGTGGAATACTTCAAGGCCGGGGGCATCCTGCACTATGTGCTGCGCCAGTTGATCGCGTCATAAGGCGATCTCAAAAGCAATGGAGGTCCAATGTGGGAGGGGGCTTGCCCCCGATGGCGGTGGATCAGTCGATACATCTGATGACTGACACACCGCTATCGGGGGCAAGCCCCCTCCCACATTTTTGACCGAGCTCAACCTTTCAGATCAGCCGAAGAGCCACTTCCACAGCAGTACCAAGACGACAACCGCCAGCACCGGCCGCGCAACGCGGTAGGCCTTGGGATGCTTGCGCTTCCACTGCTTGACCACACTGCTGATCTTGTCGCTGAACGACTTGCTCCAGGCGTAGGCCTGGTTGATACCGCCGACGCGTTCGTCATCCACGTTCTGCGGCGCGGTGGCGCGGCCCAGTTGCGCGCTGACCCAGCGGTTGATGCGGGTCATCAGAGGGTTGCTCAGCGGACGTTCGATGTCGCAGAACAAGATCACGCGCGTCTTTTCCGTCTCGTTCTTCACCCAATGTACGTAGGTCTCGTCGAACATCACGTCTTCACCGTCGCGCCAGGCGTATTCCTGGCCATCGACGAAGATGCGGCAGTCGTCGGAGTTCGGCGTGGACAGCCCCAGGTGATAACGCAGGGAACCGGCAAACGGGTCGCGGTGCGGGTTGAGGTGACTGCCGCCCGGCAACAGCGCGAACATCGCGCCCTTGACGTTGGGGATGCTGCTGACCAGCGCTACGGTTTTCGGGCACAGGGCCTCGGCCGACGGCAGCGGTTTGTCGTACCACTTGAGGTAGAAACGCTTCCAGCCCTTCTTGAAGAACGAACCGAAGCCGGCGTCGTTATTCTTTTCGGCAGCGCGGATGTAACCCTCGTCGAACAGGTGCATGGCCTCTTCGCGGATCACTTCCCAGTTGTCCTTGAGCACGTCCAGTTCCGGGAACTTGCTGCGGTCCAGGTACGGCTTGGACGGCACTGCCGAGAACAGGTACATCAAGGCGTTATACGGGGCAAACAGCGCCGAGTGATTGACGAACTGGCGCAACATCGGCAAACGGGCCTTGCCGCGCAGGTGCACGTACAGCGTACTGCCGATAAACACCAGCAACACCGACAGCTTGGCGGCCAAAGAAAAGGTCATGCAGCAACTCCTGGAAATAAGCGCCTGGCCAACAACCTCCCGTCGAGGGGAAACCAGACGTAGCAGCCGGACATGATAAACACTTGGGCCATTATGCAGAAGGCCTTGGTCGACCGGCTGACATACATCAAACCTTGTGGCGAGGGAGCTTGCTCCCGCTGGACTGCGCAGCAGTCCCACTCTTTTAAACAAAGCACAGGGCCGCTTCGCGCCCCAGCGGGAGCAAGCTCCCTCGCCACATTTGCATCAAGCCTGGTTTTCTTGATCGGTAAACAAATCACTGAACAGCATGCTCGACAGGTAGCGCTCGCCGGAGTCCGGCAGGATCACCACGATGGTCTTGCCCTGCATTTCCGGCTTCTCGGCCAGGCGCACGGCGACCGCCATGGCCGCGCCGCAGGAGATCCCGCACAGAATCCCCTCTTCCCGCATCAGGCGCAGGGCCATGGCCTTGGATTCTTCGTCGCTCACCAGCTCCACGCGGTCGATCATCGACAGGTCGAGGTTCTTCGGCACGAACCCGGCGCCAATGCCCTGGATCTTGTGCGGGCTGGGCTTGATCTCTTCACCGGCCAGCGCCTGGGTGATCACCGGCGATACGATCGGCTCGACGGCTACCGACAGAATCGGCTTGCCCGCAGTGTTCTTGATGTAGCGCGACACCCCGGTAATCGTACCGCCGGTGCCCACGCCCGCCACCAACACGTCGACGGCGCCGTCGGTGTCGTTCCAGATTTCCGGGCCGGTGGTTTTTTCGTGGATCGCCGGGTTGGCCGGGTTTTCGAACTGTGCCGGCATGTAGTAGGTGGCCGGGTCGCTGGCGAGGATTTCCGCAGCTTTGTCGATTGCGCCCTTCATGCCCTTGGCCGGCTCGGTCAGCACCAGTTCGGCGCCCAGGGCCTTGAGCACTTTGCGGCGTTCGATGCTCATCGACGCGGGCATGGTCAGTACCAGTTTGTAGCCACGGGCGGCGGCGACAAACGCCAGGCCGATACCGGTGTTGCCCGAGGTGGGTTCGACAATGGTCATGCCCGGCTTGAGTTTGCCGGTGCTTTCCGCGTCCCAGATCATGTTCGCGCCAATGCGGCACTTCACCGAATACCCCGGGTTACGCCCTTCGATCTTGGCCAGGATGGTCACGCCACGCGGTGCGATGCGGTTGATCTGAACCAGGGGCGTGTTACCGATGGAGTGCGCGTTGTCTGCAAAAATGCGGCTCATGACGGGTCCTTGAGGCGGCTTGAAGAAAGCCCCAAGGGTATGCCTCGTCTTCCAAAGCGTCCAGTCAGAGGAACGTTGGCAGCATCACAACAGTCAATCTCCTACACGCACGGAGATCTGCCCCATGAAACGTCGCTACAGTTGGCCGATTTGGACCATCGCTACGCTGGTGGTGGTGCTGGTTGCGCTGGACCTCGCCCTGCCCTACCTGGTGCGTAACTACCTGAATGACAAGCTCGCCGACATGGGCGACTACCGTGGCCAGATCACCGATGTGGACCTGGCCCTGTGGCGCGGCGCCTACCGGATCAATGGCCTGCAGATCGTCAAAGTCGACGGCAAGGTGCCGGTGCCCTTCGTCAAGGCGCCGTTGATCGACCTGTCGGTAAGCTGGCATTCGCTGTGGTACGACCATGCCGTGGTGGCCAAGGTCCAGTTCATCCAGCCCGAGCTGAACTTTGTCGACGGCGGAGCCAACAAAGCGGCGTCCCAGACCGGCCAGGGCACCGACTGGCGCGCGCAACTGAGCAAATTGTTGCCGATCACCCTTAACGAAGTGCGCATCCAGGACGGCAAGATCGCCTTCCACAACTTCAGCTCCAAGCCGCCGGTGAATATCAATGCCACCTCGGTTAACGCCAGCGTCTATAACCTGACCAATGTCGTTGACGTCAAAGGCAAGCGTGACGCCAGCTTCGACGGCAAAGCCCTGCTGCAGGGCCAGGCGCCGCTGGAAGCCACCGCCACTTTTGACCCACTGAGCAATTTCGAAGACTTTGAATTTCGCTTTCGCGCACGCGATTTGCAGCTCAAGCGCATGAATGACTTCGCCTCGGCCTATGGCAAATTCGACTTCAAGGCCGGCACCGGCGACGTGGTAATCGAAGCCCAGGCGCAGAAAGGCCAACTGACCGGCTACATCAAGCCGCTGCTGCGTGATGTGGAAGTGTTCGACTGGCAGCAGGACGTGCAAAACAAGGACAAGAACATCTTCCGCTCGATCTGGGAAGCCGTGGTCGGCGCCAGCGAAACCGTGCTGAAGAACCAGAGCAAAAACCAGTTCGCCACCCGTGTTGAGCTGAGCGGCAGCGTACACCAGCAAGATATCAGCGCATTCTCCGCGTTTTTGCAGATTTTGCGTAACGGGTTCATCCAGGCATTCAATGCGCGGTATGAACAGCCCAAGCCATCGGCGGATTAAGCTGACCGGCCATTCAGAGACTGAATAACCCGTCTGCGTTCACAGTCGCCGGGGCCGCACGGTATAGTCGGGCATTGATGAATTCGAGGAATGACCGATGAAGTTCGAAGGCACCCCGGCCTACGTTGCCACCGATGACCTGAAACTGGCCGTCAACGCTGCCATCACCCTGGAGCGTCCGCTGCTGGTCAAGGGCGAGCCGGGCACCGGCAAGACCATGCTCGCCGAGCAACTGGCCGAATCCTTCGGCGCCAAGCTGATCACCTGGCACATCAAGTCCACCACCAAGGCCCACCAGGGCTTGTATGAGTACGACGCGGTCAGCCGCCTGCGCGACTCGCAGTTGGGCGTGGACAAGGTGCACGACGTGCGCAACTACCTGAAGAAGGGCAAGCTCTGGGAGGCCTTCGAGTCCGAGGAGCGGGTGATCCTGCTGATCGATGAAATCGACAAGGCCGACATCGAGTTCCCCAACGACCTGCTGCAAGAACTCGACAAGATGGAGTTCTACGTCTACGAAATCGACGAGACCATCAAGGCCAAGAAGCGCCCGATCATCATCATCACCTCCAACAATGAAAAAGAGCTGCCGGACGCGTTCCTGCGCCGCTGCTTCTTCCATTACATCGCCTTCCCCGACCGCACCACCCTGCAAAAAATCGTCGACGTGCATTACCCCAACATCAAGAAAGACCTGGTCAGCGAAGCGCTGGACGTGTTCTTCGACGTGCGCAAAGTCCCGGGCCTGAAGAAAAAGCCCTCCACCTCCGAACTGGTCGACTGGCTCAAGCTGCTGATGGCCGACAATATCGGCGAAGCCGTATTGCGCGAACGCGACCCGACCAAGGCCATCCCGCCCCTGGCCGGTGCGCTGGTGAAGAACGAGCAGGACGTGCAATTGCTCGAGCGCCTGGCGTTCATGAGCCGTCGCGGTAACCGATAAGGGCGCCTGCCATGTTGCTCAACCTGTTCAATGAAATGCGTGCCGCCAAAGTGCCGGTATCGGTGCGCGAGCTGCTCGACCTGATCAACGCCCTGAAACAGCGGGTGACCTTCGCCGACATGGACGAGTTTTACTACTTGGCCCGGGCGATCCTGGTCAAGGACGAACGCCATTTCGACAAGTTCGACCGCGCCTTCAGCGCCTATTTCAACGGTCTGGAAAAGCTCGACGAGCACCTGCAGGCGCTGATCCCCGAAGACTGGCTGCGCAAGGAGTTCGAACGCTCGCTGAGCGACGAAGAACGCGCGCAGATCCAGTCCCTCGGCGGCCTGGACAAGCTGATCGAGGAATTCAAGAAACGCCTGGAAGAACAGAAAGAGCGCCACGCCGGCGGCAACAAATGGATTGGCACCGGCGGCACCAGCCCGTTCGGCTCCGGCGGCTACAACCCGGAAGGCATCCGCGTCGGCGATGCGGGCAAGCGCCAGGGCAAGGCGGTCAAGGTTTGGGAGCAGCGCGAGTACAAGAACCTCGACGACCAGGTGGAACTGGGCACGCGCAACATCAAGATCGCCCTGCGCCGCCTGCGCAAGTTCGCACGCCAGGGTGCAGCGGAAGAGCTGGATATCGACGGCACCATCGACCACACCGCCCGCGATGCCGGCTTGCTGAACATCCAGATGCGTCCGGAGCGGCGCAACACCATCAAGCTGCTATTGCTGTTCGACATCGGCGGCTCGATGGACGCCCACGTGAAGACCTGCGAAGAGCTGTTCTCCGCGTGCAAGACCGAGTTCAAGCACTTGGAGTACTTCTACTTCCACAACTTCGTGTACGAGTCGGTATGGAAGAACAACCAGCGCCGCACCTCGGAACGCACCTCCACCCAGGACCTGTTGCACAAGTATGGCGCCGATTACAAAGTGATCTTTATCGGCGACGCGTCGATGGCCCCGTATGAAATCACCCAGGCCGGCGGCAGCGTCGAGCATTGGAATGAAGAGCCAGGGTATGTGTGGATGCAGCGCTTCATGGCCAAGTACAAGAAGCTGATCTGGATAAACCCGTACCCCAAGGACACCTGGGGTTATACGGCGTCGACCGGGATTGTGCGGGAGTTGATCGAGGATCAGATGTATCCGTTGACGCTACGCGGGCTGGAAGAAGGCATGCGGTTTCTTTCCAAATAAACCGATATCTCCCATTCAACCCAACACCAATGTGGGAGGGGCGGTGCGACGATTCGACTTGCCCCCGATAGCAGTGTGTCAGTCAATACATCAGTGACTGAACCACCGCTATCGGGAGCAAGTCGAATCGTCGCACCGCCCCTCCCACAGTTTAGATTTCAGTGTTCTTCAGGCGGCGGTGAAGCGCTGCAAAAAGTCCACATGCTGCCTATGCGCCGTCTCCTGCACCACCGGTGCCAACCGCACCTTCTCCCCTGGCACACACTGCGCCAGCCGCGCCAGTGCCAACGGCGTCAACGCCCCCAGGCGCGGGTAGCCGCCGATGGTCTGCCGGTCATTGAGCAACACAATCGGCTGCCCGTCCGGCGGCACCTGGATCGCGCCCAGCGGGATCCCCTCAGAGATCAACGACGGCCCCTGGTATTCAAGCGGCGTGCCCAGCAAGCGCATGCCCATACGGTCGGCGCGGCTGTCGAGGGTCCATTCGGTGTTGAACGCATCGAACAGACTCTGCCCGCTGAACTGGCCGATCTGCGCGCCGACAATCACATCCAACGGCGCCTTGGCCGGCAATGCGATTGTGCTCAACACTTTCATCGCACCGCCCGTGCCGGAATAAGCCAGTCGCCCGCCTTGCGCCAACGGTTTGCCGAAACCGTCCAGCCCGCCGAGCTCCTCACGCACCACGGTGGCACAGCTGCCCAGCACCTGCGGCGCATCAAACCCGCCCGGCGCCGACAGGTACGCCCGCGCGCCGCTGAACGGCTGGGTAAAGCGCAGCCGCTGGCCCTTTTGCAGGATAAAACTACGCCCGGGGCTGATGGCGCGCTCATCGATGTAGGCGCCCAAGTCCGCACCGGCCAAGGCCAGCAGGCAATAGTCCTCGGCCTGCACGGTAAAACCGCCCAGGGTGATTTCCACCACCGGCGCATCCAGGGCGTTGTCCAGCAGCCAATTGGCCCAGGACATCGACACCCAATCCAGCGCGCCGCCTTGGGTCACGCCCAGGTGTCGCACGCCAAAGCGGCCGGTGTCCTGCAACAGGCACAGCGGGGTGCTGGCCTCAATGATCAAGCCGCTCATGCCTGCGCCTCCAACGGCGTGTCATCGCCACCCAGCTTGATGAATTCGGCGTGGTCGACCGCCTCGAAGCGCACCGTATCGCCGGGCTGCATCAGGCTGTAACCGTCGCGGTCGAACAGTTGGGTCGGGGTGCGACCGATCAGGTTCCAGCCGCCGGGAGAGACCACTGGGTAGGCGGCCGTTTGCCGTTCGGCGATGCCGACACTGCCGGCCGCCACGCGTTTGCGCGGGGTGTTGAGCCGAGGGGTGGCGAGGCATTCATCCACCAGCCCCATAAAGGCAAAACCGGGAGCAAAACCGAGGGCGAACACCTGGTATTCGTGGGCGCTGTGGCGGCGGATCACCTCATCGACCGCCAGGCCACTGCGCTGGCTGAGCAAGATCAGCTCGGGCCCGACGCTCAGGTCGTACCACACCGGCAGCACATGGCAGTGGCCGCTGCCCCGGGCCTGGGGTTGCAGGTCGGTGAGGGCCTGGCCGATCAATTCCCGCGCCTGGGCCGGGTTCAACACGGTGAGATCGTAATGCACCATCAAGGTGGTGTAGGACGGCACCAGGTCCACCAATGCCGCACCAAACCCTTGCCGCAGACGCTGGGTAGCGGCAAGCATCCACGGCATATTGGCTTCGGCGATCACCTCAAACAGACGCACCATCAAGCAGTCGATGGCCACCACTTCGATGCGTGGCTTCATTGGCACTTTAACGCCTCGCGAATGCGCTGCACGGCGGCGACCGAACTGGCGTTATCGCCATGCACGCACAGGGTATTGGCCCGCAGGAGCAAAGGGCTGCCGTCGCTGGCGGACAAGGGTTCGCCACGGGAAATGGTCAGGGATTGCTGGATGATGGTCTCGGTATCGTGGTGTACCGCGCCCGGTAATTGGCGGGAAACCAGATGGCCGTTGTTGTCGTAGGCGCGGTCGGCGAAGGCCTCGAACCACAGGATCACGCCATATTCGTCGCCCAGCGCCTGGGCCGCGCTGTTGTCACGGGTGGCCAGCAGCATCAGCGGCAGGTCGCCGTAAGTCGCGACAGCCTCGATCACCGCACGCAACTGCGCGGGGTTGGCCATCATGTCGTTGTACATTGCGCCATGGGGTTTGACGTAGCTGACCCGTCCGCCCTGGGCGCGACAGATGCCGTCGAGCGCGCCGATCTGGTAGTGCAACAGGTCCTGGATTTCCTCAGGCGTGTAGGCCATGGAACGGCGACCAAAACCTTGCAGGTCCTGATACGCCGGGTGCGCACCAACCAGCACACCATGCTTGAGCGCCAGGCTGACGGTCTTGCGCATGATGCTCGGGTCGCCGGCATGGAAGCCGCAGGCCACGTTGGCGCAATCAATGAACGGCATAACCTCGGCGTCCAGACCCAGGGTCCAGTTGCCAAAACTTTCGCCGATGTCGCAATTCAATAGCAGGCGGCTCACGCTGGTTACTCCTGTAGGCTTTGTTTTTTTGTAGTGTGGGATCTTTTACACAAGACTCGC
The DNA here is from genome assembly GCF_023072625.1 of Pseudomonas emilianonis. Classification (NCBI taxonomy): domain Bacteria; kingdom Pseudomonadati; phylum Pseudomonadota; class Gammaproteobacteria; order Pseudomonadales; family Pseudomonadaceae; genus Pseudomonas; species Pseudomonas emilianonis. Next base: position 2,413 of record NZ_JAKNRV010000101.1, on the reverse strand, counting down.
AACTTGTCCTGACACCCCAACGACGCTTATCGTGGAACGGCTCGATTTTTGGCGTTTGCCCGGTGCGGCGTCCAACTAATAAAAACCGATCCATGCATAAGAAAAAGTTGATCCCATGAATTTGAAGTTCCTCGAAACCTTCGTCTGGGTGGCCAAGCTCAAGAGTTTCCGCCTGACCGCCGAGAAACTGTTCACCACCCAGGCCTCGATCTCCAGCCGCATCGCCGTGCTGGAGAGCGAACTGGGGGTGAAACTGTTTCTGCGTGACTCACGCGGCGTCAGCCTGACGCCGGAAGGCTTGAAGGTACTCGATTACGCCGAGCAAATGATGGTGACCATGCAGGGCTTGAAACAGTCCCTGGAGACCACCAGCAGCAAGGTCGGGCGGATTCGTATCGGTGCAATGGACACGGTGATCCACACCTGGCTGAGCCCGTTGGTCGCAGAATTGATGGACCATTTCCCACGGGTGGAAATCGAGTTGGTCGCCGATACCGCACTCAACCTCAGCGACCAACTGCAAAAAGGTTTCCTCGATCTGATCCTGCAAACGGACCTGCTGCGCCTGGAAACCGTGCGCAGCCTGGAACTGGGCAGCCACCCCATGGCCTGGATCGTCGCCAGCCAGTCGATCTACAACCGCGACTACGCCTCCCTCGCCGAACTGGCCCAAGAACGCATCATCACCTACTCGAAAAATTCCCACCCGCACCAGGATGTCTTGAGCCTGATGCAGGCCAACGGCGTCGCCGCACCGCGTATGAACTGCGTGAATTCGGTGTCGGCCATTACCCGCTTGCTGCGCGATGGTTTCGGCATTGGTGCACTGCCGCCTGTGTTAGTGCTCGAAGAGCTGGCGCGCGGAGAACTGGTGATGCTGCCCATGACGCAGAAGCTGCCGAATTTGCAGGTGGTGGTGTCGTGGCGCGTGGGGGTGGAACTGGTGGAGGAGATTGTGGGGTTGTGCCAGAAGGTCGTTGCCCGCTATGCCGAGGAAGTCGGCGAAGAGCGGATGGTAATGAGCAACTGAAGGAACTCAATCCAAATGTGGGAGGGGGCTTGCCCCCGATAGCAGGGTGTCAGTCAGCCTATTTTTAGCTGACCCACCGCTATCGGGGGCAAGCCCCCTCCCACATTGGATTTGTATCAGTCTTCAGAGCCCCTTGAGGTCGCGCTCTTCGATCGGCCGGCTCTGGCGTAGACGCTTGCCGCCCAACACCACCCAGTCGATCAAGCGGAACAGGCACTCCAGGCCGAACGACAACAACATCGCGCCGCCCAGGCCCCAGCCCATGGCTTCGGGGGTCAGCAGGATCTGGTAGCTGTAACCGTTCCAGGTTTCCAGGCGGATCGCCGGGTCGGCCGCCACCGCCACCTGCAGGGCGCGGATGTACCAGGGGCCTTGCATGGCCTGGAATTGCTTGTCCAACGCCAACTGGCGATCCAATAACGTGCCGAGGCTGTTGGCATCGCTACGAAACACCGGGTCGTCGCTGGCGCGGTAGTGGGCCACCAGGGCCTGCAAGTCGCCGTTGAAGAACTGTTGCGCGGTGGATTCAAAGCCGCGCAGGCCGGTCTGGGCCTCGATCAGGTGGGCTTCGACGCGCTTGGCGTAGTCATTGATAAACCCCGGCACTTGCACACCGACCAACAAGCCAATGGCAAACAACACCAACCGCAGATAGCTGAGCAACATAGTCGACTTCCTTACTCGGTAATGCCCTGGCTGACGCATTCACCGCGCCGCCACAGGCTCCACTGGCCCGGTTCGTAGCGGGTCCAGTTTTCGTTGTCGGTCAGGGGTTCGGTGGCGATCACCGTGACCACATCATTAGGCGTTGTTTCGGCCTGAAAATCGACGATCACGTCGACATCTTTCAAGCGCGCCGGGCCAAACGGGGCGCGTCGGGTAATCTGCGCCAGTTTGGTCGAGCAGTAGCAAAACAACCAATCACCGTCGCTGAGCAGGCAGTTGAACACACCTTTGCTGCGATATTCGGCGCAGGCGGCGATCAGGTCCGGCAGCATCTGCTCGATGTCCACCGGCTCCGGGAACGCCTCGCGGACCCGGTTGAGCAAGTCGCAGAACGCCGCTTCGCTGTCGGTGTCGCCCACCGGGCGGTAAAACGTGGCGCGTGGGTTGAAGTCCGCCAATTGGCCGTTGTGCGCAAAGCACCAGTTACGCCCCCACAGTTCGCGCACGAACGGGTGGGTATTGGACAGGCACACCTTGCCGACGTTGGCCTGGCGGATATGGCCGATCACCACTTCACTTTTGATGGGATAACGCTGCACCAACAACGCGACTTCCGACTCGCTGCTCGCGGCCGGGTCCTGGAACAGGCGCAGGCCGCGGCCTTCATAGAAGGCGATGCCCCAACCGTCGCGGTGGGGGCCGGTACGCCCGCCGCGC
>NZ_JAKNRV010000100.1:0-15435 GCF_023072625.1 Pseudomonas emilianonis | reverse complement strand
TGTTCAGCACCGCGTCGTTGTAGATGTCGCGGATCGCGGGCCGGCCGGTGCGGCCAGCAGCAGGTCGTGCAGGTTGTGGGCGAATACGTTGATCGCTTCGGTTTCGGCGCCGTCACGCAACTCGCCGAGCAGGTCGGTTTCCAGGTGGGTGTAGAGCTTGACCTTCCAGGTCCAGCGCACGACTTCACCGAGCCACTTGTCCGCAGGACGGTTCTGATTCTGGATGCCGAATTGTTGACCGATCATGCCTTCGCACGGGTGCATGGTGCCCGGCAGTTCGTCGCCGACTTTCAGCGAGGAGCTGAGAATGCCTTCGTTGCGGCCGCGGAAAATCGCCAGGGCGCGGTGGGACGGCATGCTCTTGAGCGGTTCGTCGTGTTCGAAGTAGTCGCGGAACTTGGCGCCTTCTTCCTCTTTGCCGGCGATCACACGGGCGCTGAGGATGGCTTCCTGCTTCAGGTAGGTGCGCAGCTTTTCCAGCAGGCTGGCGTCTTCGGCGAAGCGCTCCATCAGGATGTACTTGGCGCCTTCGAGGGCGGCCTTGACGTCGGCGACACCTTTTTCGGCGTCGATGAAGCGCGCGGCTTCGGTGTCCGGGGTCAGCGAGGGGTCGTTGAACAGACCGTCGGCCAGGTCGCCGAGGCCGGCTTCCAGGGCGATCTGGCCCTTGGTGCGGCGCTTCTGTTTGTACGGCAGGTAGAGGTCTTCGAGGCGGGTCTTGGTATCGGCGAGTTTGATGTCGCGTTCCAATTGCGGGGTCAGCTTGCCCTGTTCCGTGATGCTGGCGAGGATGCTGATGCGCCGTTCGTCGAGTTCTCGCAGGTAGCGCAGGCGCTCTTCCAGGTGCCGCAGTTGAATGTCGTCGAGGCTGCCGGTCACTTCTTTTCGGTAACGGGCGATGAAGGGCACCGTGGAGCCCTCATCCAGTAGAGCGACGGCCGCTTCGACCTGTTGGGGGCGTACACCGAGTTCCTCGGCGATGCGGCTGTTGATGCTGTCCATAAAACCACCTGAAATTCTTAAAAGCAGTTCGCAGGCCCGGAAAAACAAGGCCCTGCGAGGCTGGTTGAGCGGCCCGACTGGCGCCGCTGCCTGGGTCAAGAGGCTGCCTATTGACCCTCGAAATCGAAAAAATCACGACAAGCGGGTAAAAAAAGCCCGGCAGTAAACGGTAACGATCTGACGTTGCCCTGCACGAGGGCGCCGCATTATAACCAGCGTTCTGTCCTTGGGGGGTACTGCGCCACAGGTTGTAGGGCGCGGGTTCGCTGGCAGTAGAGGAAAAATCTGCTAACAATGCACTCGGTGCGTATAACGGCAGCTAGGCCATAATGCGCGCCGAGATAAGAGGAGCATCCAATGAGCAGCACTGCACAAACTGCTGAAGGCGAAAAAATTCTCATCGTTGATGACGATCCGGGGCTGAGCAGCCTGCTGGAGCGTTTTTTCAACTCCAAGGGCTACCGTGCCCGCGCGGTGCCGAACACCGAGCAGATGGACCGCCTGTTGGGGCGTGAGGTGTTCAACCTGGTCGTGCTCGACCTGATGTTGCCCGGTGAAGACGGCCTCACCGCCTGCAAACGCCTGCGCGGCGCGAACAACCAGATTCCGATCATCATGCTCACCGCCAAGGGCGATGAGCTGAGCCGCATCAAGGGACTCGAACTGGGCGCTGATGACTACCTGGCCAAGCCGTTCAACCCGGACGAGCTGATGGCGCGGGTTAAGGCCGTATTACGTCGCCAGGCAGCGCCGGTGCCGGGCGCACCGGGCAGCGAGGACGAAAGCGTCACCTTCGGCGATTACGAGCTGTCGCTGGCCACCCGTGAGCTCAAGCGTGGCGATGAAGTCCACATGCTGACCACCGGCGAGTTCGCCGTGCTCAAGGCGCTGGTGATGAACGCGCGCCAGCCGCTGACCCGCGACAAACTGATGAACCTGGCCCGTGGTCGGGAATGGGACGCTTTGGAGCGCTCCATCGACGTGCAGATCTCTCGTCTGCGTCGAATGATCGAGCCGGACCCGTCCAAGCCGCGTTATATCCAGACGGTGTGGGGCGTGGGGTATGTGTTTGTGCCGGATGGCACTGCAACCAAGTGACCGATGATTTGCAGGGGCGGGCATCCTGGCGTTTGGCTCCGTGAGGGTCGACGGGATGTCCTGCGTCTGCAATTCTGCGAGCGCTGCTCGTTCCTGCAAGGTGTCTAGCTGTTTCCTATGAAAACCCCGCTGTGGTTCCCGCAAAGTTTCTTCTCCCGCACCCTTTGGCTGGTGCTTATCGTCGTTCTGTTTTCCAAGGCACTCACGCTGGTTTATCTGCTGATGAACGAAGACGTGCTGGTGGATCGACAGTACAGCCACGGTGTCGCCCTGACCCTGCGCGCCTATTGGGCGGCCGACCCCGAGAACCGCGAGAAAATCGCCAAGGCGGCCACGCTGGTGCGCGTGGCGGGTGCAGGTGTGCCGGAAGGCGAGCAACATTGGCCCTACAGTGAGATTTACCAGCGCCAGATGCAGGCGGAACTGGGCGACGACACCGAAGTGCGGTTGCGTATGCATGTGTCACCCGCACTCTGGGTGCGCGCGCCGAGCCTGGGGGAAGATTGGCTGAAGGTGCCGCTGTATCCGCACCCTTTGCGAGGGCAGAAGATCTGGAACGTGCTGGGCTGGTTCCTGGCTATCGGCTTGCTTTCAACGGCATCGGCGTGGATTTTCGTGCGCCAGCTCAATCAACCGCTTAAACGCCTGGTGTTTGCCGCCCGCCAGTTGGGACAGGGGCGCAGTGTGCGCCTGCCGGTCAGCGACACGCCCAGTGAGATGACCGAGGTATACAGTGCGTTCAACCAGATGGCCGAGGATGTCGAACAGGCCGGGCGCGAGCGCGAGCTGATGCTCGCGGGCGTGTCCCATGACTTGCGCACGCCCTTGACGCGTTTGCGGCTGTCCCTGGAGTTGATGGGCGACCATACCGATCTCACGGATGACATGGTGCGTGATATCGAGGACATGGATGCGATTCTTGACCAGTTCCTGGCATTTATCCGCGACGGCCGTGACGAGGTGGTGGAAGTCGTCGACCTGACGGACCTGGTGCGCGAGGTGGTGGCGCCTTACAACCAGAATGGCGAGCAGGTGCGCATGCGCCTGGAGCCGATCCAGCCGTTTGCGTTGCGTCGGGTCTCGATGAAGCGCCTGCTGAACAACCTGATCGGCAACGCCTTGCACCACGCCGGCTCGGATGTGGAAGTGGCGGCGTATGTCTCCGGTGACAGTGCTGCGCCCTATGTGGTGCTGAGCGTGATGGATCGGGGGGCCGGTATCGACCCGGCCGAGCTGGAAGGCATTTTTAACCCCTTCACCCGTGGCGACCGCGCTCGGGGTGGCAAGGGCACCGGTTTGGGGCTGGCGATTGTGCGGCGGATTGCCTCGATGCATGGCGGCAATGTTGAGTTGCGCAATCGCGAGAACGGCGGGCTTGAAGCACGGGTGCGCTTGCCGTTGGGGTTGATGTTGCCCAGAGATGCGGTTTAAACAACCAGGATCAAATGAGGGAGCGGGCAAGCCCGCTCCCTCATGGGTTCTTCAGCGTGTTTAAGGTGTTACGCGATTAGCCCTTGCCTTTGGTCCTGGTCATATTCGCCCCACCACTCTTCTCCAGATGCTGAATGATGATCCCCGCCACATCCTTGCCGGTGGTGGTCTCGATGCCTTCCAGGCCGGGTGATGAATTGACTTCCATCACCAGTGGGCCATGGTTGGAGCGCAGGATATCCACACCCGCCACGCTCAACCCCATGACCTTGGCCGCCCGTAGCGCGGTCATGCGTTCTTCGGGGGTGATCTTGATCAGGCTGGCGCTGCCGCCACGGTGCAGGTTGGAGCGGAACTCCCCAGGCTTGGCCTGGCGCTTCATCGCGGCAATCACCTTGTCGCCGACCACGAAGCAGCGGATATCCGCACCGCCGGCCTCCTTGATGTATTCCTGCACCATGATGTTCTGCTTGAGGCCCATGAACGCCTCGATCACCGACTCCGCCGCCGTGGCGGTTTCGCACAGCACCACGCCGATGCCCTGGGTGCCTTCCAGCACCTTGATCACCAGCGGCGCGCCGTTGACCATTTCGATCAGGTCGGGAATGTCGTCCGGGGAGTGGGCAAAGCCGGTAACCGGCAGGCCGATACCCCGGCGCGAGAGCAATTGCAGCGAGCGCAGCTTGTCCCGTGAGCGCGCAATCGCGACGGATTCATTCAGCGGGGAGACGCCCATCATTTCAAACTGGCGCAGCACCGCGCAGCCATAAAAGGTCACCGAGGCGCCGATACGCGGGATTACCGCGTCAAAGCCTTCCAGTGGTTTGCCGCGGTAGTGGATCTGCGGCTTATGGCTGGCAATGTTCATATACGCACGCAACGTGTCGATCACCACCATTTCATGGCCGCGTTCGGTGCCGGCCTCGACCAGGCGGCGGGTGGAATATAGGCGCGGGTTTCGCGACAGCACAGCAATCTTCATGCAGCACCTGGGGCAGAAATAGTAGAGACCGGGAACACCGGCTTGTCTTGAACGTACTTGACGCCGGGATTGACCACCAACTGGCCGTCAATCAGCGCTTTGGAACCGAGGAGCAGGCGGTAGCGCATGGCCTTGCGGCAGGCGAGGGTGAATTCGACCCGCCAGACCCGGTCGCCCAATGCCAGGGTGGTGCTGATCACATAGCGCACCTGCGCATGACCATTGGAGCTCTTGATGGTTTTCATCGCCATCAGCGGCGCTTCGCAGCGGCGGTGACGCAACTGCACGACGCTGCCCAGGTGTGCGGTAAAACGCACCCATTTCTCACCGTTTCGCTCGAAGGGCTCGATATCGGTGGCGTGCAGGCTTGAGGTACTGGCTCCGGTGTCGATCTTCGCGCGCAGGCCAGCCACTCCCAAGTCGGGAAGTGCCACCCACTCACGCAGACCGACAACGGTCAAATGGTCAAATGTCTTCAATATGGGTAACCGGTCAATTCGCCCAGGCTTGAGGGGAAACCTCGGCCAGCGCGTTGAATGCGGGTTTGGCGAACCAGTAGCCCTGCATCAGAAATATTCCACAGTCGGACAGGAAGTCACGTTCACCGGCACTTTCAATACCTTCAGCGATGACAGTAACGCCCAACTGCTCACAGATTGTGACAATCCCCTGGACGATGACCTGGCGGACACGATCCTGGTCGACATTGCGGATCAGCGCCATGTCGAGTTTGATCAAGTCAGGTTGGAAATCGGCCAGTAGGTTCAGCCCCGAATAGCCCGCGCCGAAATCGTCGATGGCAGTTTTGAAGCCGAATTCGCGGTATTCACGCAGAATATTCGTCAAATGGCGATGGTTATCTATGTGCTCGCTTTCCAGTGTCTCGAAAATCAGCTGGTTCAGCGGAAAATTGTGCGTGCGGGCGGCCTCCAGGGTGCTGCGAATGCACAGCTCGGGTCGATACACCGCGTTGGGCATGAAATTGATGGAAAGATAGGTTTGCATCCCCAGGGCGGCGGCGCCAGCGATCGCTTTGGTGCGGCAGCGCTGGTCGAAACGGTAGCGGTTGCTATCGCTGACCTGGGCCAGCACCGACAACGCACCCTCGCCCTGCATGCCTCGCACCAAGGCTTCGTGGGCAAAAACCGAATGGTCGCGAAGGTCTACGATCGGTTGGTAGGCGAATGCAAAATCAAAACCCAAGGGCTCGCTTTGCTGGCAGCCCACGCAACGCTGGTCGGGCGAGGTGAGTGAAGTCGGGAAGTCGGTCACAGCGTATCCTCGCGAAAACAGGCGGCTACCTGGCGTATCTTAGGTGAGCCTTGGGGTTTATGCGTCGAAGCGTTTCAACAGTAAAGTTGCGGCATTTTTCAGAACGAGGAATTCAAGTGGCTCAGAAGCAGGCAGAGGAAGACAAAATCCGTCTGGACAAGTGGCTATGGGCGGCGCGTTTCTATAAAACCCGTGCCTTGGCCAAGGCCGCTATCGAGAGTGGCAAGGTGCATCATCGCGGCGAACGCTGCAAGCCGGGCAAAGAGCCGCGCGTCGGCGATGAGTTGCAGATTCGTATAGGGTTTGACGAAAAAACTGTCGTGGTCCAGGCGCTTTCCGCCGTGCGCCGTGGCGCGCCCGAAGCGCAGGCGCTGTACGCCGAGACCGAAGCCAGCATTGCCAAGCGCGAAAACGCAGCGGCCATGCGCAAGGCCGGTGCCACAGGCATGACCACCGATGGCAAGCCGAGCAAGAAGCAGCGCCGTGACCTGTTCAAGTTTCGCGGCAGTGGTAATGACGATTGACCGCGCAAATCTTCAGCACAAAACAGATCAACCCATGCGGGAGCGGGCAAGCCCGCTTCCACATGAGTTCTTAGCGTCAGGAGGGTGTGCGCATGACGCTCAATCGGCCAATCACCGGTAGCTTGCCGAGTAACCCGAACACCGGCGCGGTCAGCCGTAGCAACACCCCCGACACCTTGGCTGCAAACGGCGTGTAATACCCCCACCCCAGTGCCAGCATTGCCAGCAGCACCCCGCCGATATAATCGTCCTGCCCCCAATGCGCCCCCGCCACCAGCCGCGGCGTCATGAACAACAGCGCCAGGCCCCAGATCACCAGCACCTGGCCCAGGCGCTGGGCGAATGCCGTCATGAACATCCCCCAGATCAGCAACACCGAAGCATGATCCCCCGGGAAACTCTGGCTCGAACGGTCTTTCAACTCCCAGGTTTTCTCCAGCCCAGGGAAATACTCGCTCATCTGAATCGCGCCGCTGAGCACCATCGAAGGGCTACTGTGTTGCCAGCCCATCGGCGCCGCGAGTTTGGAAAACAGCATGCGGATAAACAGCAACAACAGCAAAATCCCAAAAAATCCCAAGAGCGCCTGGCGCACCTGCACCGCCTTGAACACCCAATCGCCGCGAATCAACAGCGTCAGCAGAATCACGCCGACCACTGCATCAAACGGCCTAAGGCTGGCCACAGCCCAGATATGCAGCCAGGTTGAATTGCTTGCCAGCGGGGCATTGAGCAGGTGAAACAGCCACTCGTCGAAAAACATGCACAGCATCTGGCCCGCGGGCCATAGCCAAAAACACAGCAGCCCGATTGCGAGTAAATTGCAAAGAGCCCATCGCCGGAGGTTCCACTTGGCTTGGAACAAACCCGGATTGTTCATAAACTGTCCCTCTTCGCTCTATATAAGCTCTCTGTTTCCAGGAGAAAGCCGCACCCAGAGGGTGCTAAAGCGTTCAATTTTATAAAACTTGTAATAATTTTGTCATCAATTCAGATACCTAGACCTATGACTGATTTACCGGACACTGACTTTACCCAACGCTTCATCTTTGACGAGAACGACGCCCGTGGCGAACTGGTCTCGCTGGAGCGCAGCTATGCCGAAGTCCTCGCCAAGCACCCCTATCCGGAGCCGGTCGCGCAACTGCTCGGTGAGTTGATGGCTGCTGCGGCGCTGCTGGTAGGCAGCATGAAATTCGACGGCTTGCTGATCCTGCAAGCCCGCTCCGAAGGTCCGGTCCCGTTGCTGATGATCGAGTGTTCCAGCGAGCGTGAGATCCGTGGTCTGGCCCGGTATGACGCTGAGCTGATCGCCCCTGACGCCACCCTGGCCGACCTGATGCCCAACGGCGTGCTGGCGCTCACCGTCGACCCGACCGAAGGCCAGCGTTACCAGGGCATCGTCGACCTCGACGGCGAAAACCTGTCGGACTGCTTCACCAACTATTTCGTCATGTCCCAGCAGATTGGCACGCGTTTCTGGCTCAACGCCGACGGCAAGCGCGCCCGTGGCCTGTTGCTGCAACAGTTGCCCGCCGACCGCATCAAGGATGACGACGACCGCACTGAAAGCTGGCGCAACCTCACCGCCCTGGCCGGCACCCTGACCGCTGAAGAATTGCTGGCCCTGGACAACGAAACCATCCTGCACCGCCTGTACCACGAAGAGGCTGTGCGCCTGTTCGATGCGCAGGGCCTGCGCTTCCATTGCAGTTGCTCCCGCGAGCGTTCGGCGAATGCGCTGGTCAGCCTCGGCCTGGAAGATGCGCAAAACCTGGTGGTGGAACACGGTGGTCATATCGAGATCGACTGCCAGTTCTGCAACCAGCGGTACCTGTTCGATGCCGCTGATATCGTCCAATTGTTCGCTGGCGCTGGTATCGACACTCCCTCTGATACCCGCCACTAAAACGTTTAAGCACAGGTAAATCACCTGACAAACGCCGGATTTGCGCTGTTCTGACGGGAGGACCCTACTTTTTTCGGGCTTTTCTGGCATAATCCGGCCCACTTTTTTCGCGGTAGTAGTGCGCAACTTTCTACTACAAAACGTTTGGAGCACTCGGCCATAGGCCGACGGGGAACCTCATGACGCAAGCCAATAACGCCGTATACACCGATCTGAGTGTTGACGATCTGGTCAAAGAAGCCCTGCAGCGCGGTGAAGGCGTGCTTGCCGATACTGGCGCGCTGGTCGTAGAAACCGGTCACCGTACCGGCCGTTCGCCAGTCGACCGTTTCATCGTTGAAGAGCCTTCGACCCAGGACGCCATTGCCTGGGGCCCGATCAACCGCAAGTTCCCGGCCGACAAGTTCGATGCCCTGTGGGCTCGCGTCGAGGCATTCAACAACGCGCAAGAGCATTTTGTTTCCCACGTCCATGTAGGGGCTTCCGAAGACCACTACCTGGCCGTGAAGATGACCACCCAGACTGCCTGGCATAACCTGTTCGGGCTTTGCCTGTTCATCAACCCGGCCCAGTACAACCCGGCCGGCCGTGACGAGTGGCAAGTGCTCAACGTGGCCAACTTCGAGTGCGTGCCTGAGCGTGATGGCACCAACTCCGACGGTTGCGTGATCCTCAACTTCGCCCAGAAAAAAGTGCTGATCGCCGGCATGCTTTACGCCGGTGAAATGAAGAAAGCCATGTTCTCGGTGCAGAACTTCCTGCTGCCGGCCGCCGACGTACTGCCGATGCACTGCGCCGCCAACATCGGCGAAGCAGGCGACGTGACCCTGTTCTTCGGTCTGTCCGGCACTGGCAAGACCACTCTGTCCGCAGACGAAAGCCGTTACCTGATCGGTGACGACGAACACGGCTGGGGCGAGGGCGTGGTGTTCAACATCGAAGGCGGTTGCTATGCCAAGTGCATCGACCTGTCCGAGAAGAACGAGCCGGTTATCTGGAAAGCCATCAAGCACGGTGCCGTACTGGAAAACGTCGTTATCGACGAGGCCGGGCACGCCGACTACAGCGATGTCAGCCTGACCCAGAACAGCCGCGCCGCCTACCCGCTTGAGCACGTAGCCAAGCGTTCCGAGAAGAACCTCGGCGGCGAGCCAAACGCTGTGATCTTCCTGACCTGCGACCTGACCGGCGTACTGCCGCCTGTGTCGATCCTCAGCGAAGAACAAGCGGCCTACCACTTCCTGTCCGGCTACACCGCACTGGTGGGCTCGACCGAAATGGGTTCGGGCGGTGGCATCAAGTCGACCTTCTCGACCTGCTTCGGCGCGCCGTTCTTCCCACGCCCGGCCGGCGAATACGCCGAGCTGCTGATCAAGCGCATCCGCGGTTTCGGCTCCAAGGTCTACCTGGTCAACACCGGCTGGACCGGCGGTGGTTATGGCGTCGGCCAACGCTTCAACATCCCGACCACCCGTGGCGTGATCGCAGCGATCCAGAGCGGCGCGTTGATCGGCGTTGAAACCGAACACCTCAACACCATCAACCTGGACGTGCCATTGGCTGTGCCGGGCGTTGAGACCGGCCTGTTGAACCCACGTAACACCTGGGCTGACAAGGCTGCCTACGACGAAGCGGCGAAGGCGCTGGCGGGTTTGTTCGTTGAGAACTTCAAGAAGTTTGACGTGAGCGATGCGATCAAGGCGGCGGGTCCGAAGTTGTAAGATTCGGTCGTTGTGAAAAGGCCGCCCCATGTGGGCGGTTTTTTTTTGCGCGAACGGTCAGTTGGCGCCTGCGGCTGTTTTGCCGGTTAGCTCAGGTTTTCCAGCGTCTGCGTGTCCCAGCTGTGGGTCTTGATCGCCAGATAAAGCATGCCGATGGTCAGCGGCACCTTTTCGCCACGCCCCTTGGCTCGCCGCTTGAGAAATACATCAAACACCGGTGGGTTGAAGTAACGATAAGTGTCGTAGTCGCCCAGATCGAGGGAAAATTCCTGCTCCAGTGCTTCCATGAGTTGCTTGGCCTCGCTGCCGTCGCAGCCGAGGTCGAAGTTGAGTGAGGTTTCGAGGCGAATGGTCTTGTGTTTCGGCAGGCCGATTTCTTCGTGCAGCAGTTGCAGGAGCTGCTGCATGACGGGGTCTTCGGGGAAGTTGGGAGCCAGGTTCATGGTGGGAGCACGCAGGAGAGGGTGAGGGGGATGGTTGCGTTTGAGGCGAAATTTGTTTCGGGTGATGAAGAGTGCCAAGCCTATCAAGAACAGGGCTAGAGGAAGGAGTTGAATGCTAAGGATGATGGCGACGTAGGGTAGCCAGAACAAAAGGACTAACCCAGTGACGACGAAGGTAACGGCGAAACGCCTTCTTAGCGTGCAGTCGGTGATTTTGTAGTAAAGCAATAAATAGAAGGCAAGAAATAGCGCCGTCTGTAGGTAAAGCCATTGATTATGGTTCATTTGAATACACGTGCATTGAGATGCTTGAGCGCTGAGGGTCTATGCCACCGCTCGCCTGGGCATCGAGGCCGATGATGATGTCTGCGCTATGCAAGTTGCGGGGTTTGCGAGATATCAAATCGCTGAGCGCTTGCTTGCCGTTAGGCTTTACGGTGAAGCGAATCACGGAGAGCGTGACGCCGTAATGACCGATGTATTGAGTCCTTTCTAAATTCACGGGCTTTTGCCGAAATAGTTGAGAGGACGCTATTTTCAGTCAGCCGCAGGTCACTTCTATAGAGGGCCAAGCGGGTGTTTGAAGCGATTTAGGAAGAGGATTACGCTGTATTTGACGGTTTCTTACAGGTGCTTCCGGCATTTTTTATTTCGCTAGCGACTTGCCGGGTAAAACCAATCAATTGTGGGCGCTGCGTTTGCCCGTCCTCCAAGGCAAAAGCTGATCTTGGCGTAGTACCAAGTGCTCGATAAAACCACATCACAATCTGTAGAAAAATTCTGCCAGCGCTCTAAATTCAGCGTATGTTTCACCGCAAAATCTTGTAGGACGATTCCGTCCACTACTTAAAGGGAGTTAAGCATGGGTTTGCTTCGTGTCGCTTCGGCGATGTCATTGTGTGCAGTGGCTTTTTCGATCCAGGCCGAGCAGTTGCCGATCGAGGTGCTCAGTGCGGTGGTCAAGGACCAGAAAATCGCCGACGCCGAAGTCCTGCTGCAACGTAACGGCGCACAGAACGTAGTGGGCCGTACCAACGCCCAGGGCCAGGTGACTCTCACCAGCGAAGCGGCCGATGATGCCAGCAACCTGTTGATCATCAAGAAGCCCGGCTATTCCAACCTGGTAGTGAAGTGCCCGTGTGCAGGCATGACCTACGCCATCAGCCCAGTGATGGAGAACCTCGACGGCCTGCGTGTGGTGCTGACCTGGGGCAAGACCCCGGAAGACCTCGACTCCCACATGATTTTCCCCGGCAACAACATCTACTTCGAGAATCAGCAGGGTGCCGATGCCGAGCTGGATGTGGACGACGTCGACAGCTACGGCCCGGAAACCATCACCCTGCAGAAAAAACACTTCGGCGAAAGCTACGTGTATGCCGTGCATGACTTCACCAACATCGCCAACCCAGGTTCGCGTCAGCTGTCCAACAGTGAGGCCAAGGTGTTTGTGTACATGGGCCAGTCCCTTGTGCGTACCTATTACGTGCCGAAAAACCGCAGCGGTAACCTGTGGACAGTGTTCCGCATGACCGGTAGCGGTGACTTCCAAGACATCAACACCTTCAGCGGTGTGAAGGTGGAAGCCAAGGACGTGCTCAATGAAGTCAAACCGTTGCTGGATGACAGCGTTGCAGTCGCGGCCGTGGCTGTCAGCTCTTCCGCGCAAACCGATGCGAAGCGTCTGAATCTGCAAGGTGAAGCGGCCTACCAGGCTGGCAAGCTGGATGAAGCCATCGACCTGTTCCGTCAGGCCATCGACCTGGACAATAGCTTCGGCAAAGCCTACGGCAACCTGGGTCTGGCGTATCAGAAGGCTGGCAACACCGCCGAGTCGATCTGGGCCAACCGCAAGGCGATCGCCCTCGCTACCGGCGCCAATGCCGCGACCGTGCGTGCCGGCGCCTACTACAACATTGCGCGGATCTACGAAGCGGCGGGGCAGTTCGCGGATGCGTTGCGTCATTACCAGTTGGCCAAGGAGCAGAAGGCCAATCCGGTGTATGACACGGCTATCGAGCGCGTGCAGAACCGCTGATTTAGCTGTAGGGCCGTTCTAAGGTGTGGGAGGGGGGTGCTCCCGATGGCGGTAATTCAGTCGATTAATTTCTGACTGATAAACCGCCATCGGGAGCAATCCCCTTCCCACATTTGGTTTGTGATGTTCCTACTTACACCGTCGAACTTGTCGCATTTGGCCCAAGGCCATTGCCCCAGCCTGTGTATCATCCGGTCTCTTTTTTCCTTGCGACCTATCTCGATTCGCTGAACATCCCAGGCTATGTTTTTGAGCCACCTTCAGCGGTCAATGGAGTGACAGCTTATGCACGACACCCTCCAGCAGGTCTTTGGTTATCCACAGTTTCGTTTGGGCCAGGAAGCGGCGGTCAGCGCTGTGCTGGCCGGTCGTTCGGCGGCGGCAATTTTCCCTACCGGGTCGGGCAAGTCCCTGTGTTACCAGTTATCGGCTGTGTTGCTACCGCACCTGACGCTGGTGGTGTCGCCGTTGCTGGCGCTGATGCAGGACCAGTTGGGTTTCCTGCAACGCCATGGCATCTCGGCCGGCAGTATCGATTCGGCGCAAAGCCGCGATGAGGCCAATGAGGTGATGGCTCGTGCGCGTTCGGGTGAGTTGAAAATCCTGATGATTTCTGTGGAGCGCTTGAAGAACGAGCGTTTTCGCAACTTCCTGCAAAGCGTGCCCATTTCGTTGCTGGTGGTGGATGAGGCGCACTGTATTTCCGAATGGGGCCACAACTTCCGTCCGGACTATTTGAAGCTGCCGGACTACCAGCGTCAGTTCAATATCCCACAAGCGCTGCTGCTGACGGCTACGGCGACGCCCAAGGTGATTGCCGATATGCAGGCCAAGTTCGCCATTGCGCCTGACGACGTGATCACCACGGGCTTCTACCGGCCGAACCTCAACCTGTTGGTCGAGCCGGTGAGCGGCGCGGACAAGCGTCGGCGGCTGGTGCAATGGATGAGCGAGCGGCCCAACCAACCGAGCATCGTCTACGTCACGTTGCAGAAAACCGCCGAACAGATCGCCGACCACTTGAATCGCAATGGCATCCAGGCCGAGGCGTATCACGCCGGCTTGCCCCACGACAAACGCGAGGGCATCCAGCAGCGCTTCATGGGCGGGCGCTCCAATTGCATCGTCGCCACCATCGCGTTTGGCATGGGCATCGACAAGAGCGATATCCGCAATGTGGTGCATTTCGACCTGCCCAAATCCATCGAGAACTACAGCCAGGAAATCGGCCGTGCCGGGCGTGACGGGCAACCCTCGGATTGCCTGGTGCTCGCCAACCGCGACAGCCTCAATGTGCTGGAAAACTTCGTGTACGGCGACACGCCCGAGCAGGAAGGCATTCGCCGTGTACTGGAAGAGTTACAGGCGGCGCGAGGGGACGGGCAGTGGGAGTTTCTGTTGCGGTCGCTGTCGGACCACAGCAACATCCGCGAGCTGCCCCTCAAAACGCTGCTGGTGCAATTGGAGCTCAAAGGTGTGATCGCGCCGCGCTACGCGTTTTACGCTGAGTACCGGTTCAAGTACCTGATCGAGCCCGACGCTTTACTGGCGCGGTTTTCCGGGGAGCGGCAGGCGTTTGTCGCCGCGATCATCCAGGTGTGCAAGCGGGCCAAGACCTGGGCGACGGTGGATTTCGACGCGCTTTATCAACAGCACAACGCTGAGCGCAATCGCGTGGTGAAAGCGCTGGATTACTTCCAGGAACAGGGCCTGATCGAGCTGGAAAGCAAGCAGATGACGGAGGTCTACAGCCTGCTGAATACCGATTTCGACCCGCAGGTGTTGAGCGCCGAGTTATACACAGGCTTCAAGCAACACGAGGTCACAGAAGTGGCGCGGATTCACGCGATGCTCGATCTGTTCGCCACCGAACACTGCCTGGGCCAACGCCTGGCCCGGTATTTTGGTGATGAAAAGGCGCCGCAGCGCTGCGGGCATTGTTCTGTGTGTCACGGCCATGTCGCGCATTTGCCCGCGCCGCCGAGCCTGGCGCCGCTTGTGGATAAAAACTTCATGGCGCTGTGCGGTGATTTTATCCACAGGCATCATGAGCACAACGGCCAACTGCCCGGCGCCGAACGGCTGACGCGGTTCCTGGGTGGTATCAGCGTGCCGCTGTTCACCAAGTTGAAGGCACGCGGCATTCCTGGCTTTGCTGCGCTGGAGGACTACCCCTACGCCGAGGTGCGCGAGTGGGCCGAAACCCATTTGCATAACCTGTAAACCCACTTTTACGAGAGGTGCCCATGCCTGACTCCATGCCCCAACGCGCCGATTACCCTCACTTCCAGCCGATTATCACGCGTTGGCACGACAATGATGTGTATGGCCATGTGAACAACGTGACCTACTACAGCTTCTTCGACACCGCAGTGAATACCTACCTGATCGAACACGGTGGCTTGGATATTCATGACGGCGAGGTGGTGGGGTTTGTGGTCAGCTCGGCGTGTGATTACTTTGCGTCCATCGCCTTTCCCGAGCGCATCGAAATTGGCCTGCGTGTCGGCAAGTTGGGCAACAGCTCGGTGCAGTATGAGTTGGCGGTATTCAAGGCTGGCGAGGAGGACGCCTGTGCGGCGGGGCGCTTTGTGCATGTGTTTGTGGATCGGGGAACGAACCAGCCGGTGACGATTCCGGGGATGTTGCGCGAGGCGTTGCAGCGGTTGGTGGCCTGACTGTGGGAGGGGGCTTGCCCCCGATAGCGGTGTATCAGCCAGCACATGGGTGACTGAAACTCGGCTATCGGGAGCAAGTCGAATCGTCGCACCGCCCCTCCCACAGTGTTTCTTCAGTGTTCTCTAGATCTGATCAATCACGGTAGTGATGCTTGTTCTTGCGATGCCCATAGGCATGCCCACGGCCACGGTGATCATCCCGGTCATAACGACGGTGAGCGCTTCCAGCCGGACGTGCTGATTATGTTGCCCGATGACAAGCAGGTGGTGGTGGACTCCAAAGTCAGCCTGACCGCCTATCAACAGTATGTGGCGGCGGACGATGATGTGATCGGCC